>JACQTN010000196.1 GCA_016210785.1 Armatimonadota bacterium | reverse complement strand
GGGTCGTTTCACGTCGCCGGGCCCGTGCGGGATCACCTGCTGGCGGTGCCGGACCGCGGCGACGATCGCGCGGCGGAGGAGGAGCGCCACCTGGCGGTGGGGGGCGCGGGGTCGGGTCGGACCCCCGCGCCCGCCGCCAGCGGGGGGCGCAGGAGGGTCCCATGATCATCGCCGAGCGCAAGCCGCTGGAGGCCATCGCGGGCATGATGGCGCCGTACCGCAAGGTGCTGGTGGTGGGCTGCGGGACGTGCACGTCGATTTGCTTCGCGGGCGGCGCCCGCGAGGTGGCCATGCTGGGCTCGCTGGTGCGCCTGGCGCGCCAGAGCCAGGGGACCCCTGTGGAGATCGCGGAGGTCACGGTGCACCGGCAGTGCGATGCGGAGTACCTCCTGCCGCTGGCCCCGCAGGTCGAGGCGGCCGAGGCGGTCTTCTCCATGGCCTGCGGGTGTGGGGTGCAGTTGCTGGCCGAGACCTTCCCGGCGCGGCGCGTCTTCCCCGCGCTGGACACCAAGTTCATGGGCGTGACCGTCGCGCCGGGGTGGTGGGCGGAACGCTGCCGCGGGTGCGGTGAGTGCGTCCTCGACCGCACCGGTGGCATCTGCCCCATCACACGGTGCTCCAAGGGACTCCTGAACGGTCCGTGCGGCGGCTACCGCAATGGCAAATGCGAGGTGGATCCCAGCATCGACTGCGGCTGGCTGTTGATCTTCGAGCGCCTCAAGGCGCTGGGCGAGCTGGAGGCGCTCCGGGCCATCAACGGGCCCAAGGACTGGTCGGTCTCCGCCGCGGGACGGCCGCGGAGCGTCGTGCGCGAGGATGTGAGAACCTACACCGAGGA
Source organism: Armatimonadota bacterium (assembly GCA_016210785.1). Classification (GTDB taxonomy): domain Bacteria; phylum Sysuimicrobiota; class Sysuimicrobiia; order Sysuimicrobiales; family JACQTN01; genus JACQTN01. The sequence continues at coordinate 8,230 of JACQTN010000196.1, read as the reverse complement.
GGCGACTGCATGAGCACCGTGATGATGAAGAGCGACCTGGAGATCGCCCAGGCGGCCAAACTTCTGCCCGTCGTGGAGATCGCGCGGCGTCTGGGGTTGAGCGAAGATGACATGGATCTCTACGGCAAGTACAAGGCGAAGATCCACCTGGAGGTCCTCGGTCGCCTGACGTCGCGGCCCGACGGCAAGTACGTGACGGTGACGGCTATCACGCCCACACCGTTAGGCGAAGGAAAGACTACCACCGCCATCGGGCTGGGCATGGCCATCAACCGGCTCGGCCACCGGGCCATCAACACGTTGCGCCAGCCCTCCATGGGACCCACCTTCGGCATCAAGGGCGGGGCGGCGGGCGGGGGCTACTCCCAGGCCGTCCCCATGGAAGATTTCAACCTGCACTTCACGGGCGACATCCACGCCGTGAGCGCCGCCCATAACCTGCTGTCGGCCATGATCGACGCCCACATCATGCACGGCAACGAGTTGAAGATCGATCCGTACTCGATTACCTGGCCGCGGGTGGTGGACATCAGCGACCGGTCGCTGCGGAACATCGTCGCGGGCCTGGGGAGCAAGGAAGACGGGCGGCCGCGCGCGACGGGGTTCGACATCACGGTGGCCTCGGAGGTCATGGCGATCCTGGCCCTGGCTTCCGACCTGCGCGACCTGCGCGCACGGCTGGGACGCATCGTCATCGGCACCAACGACAACGGTGAGCCCGTGACCGCCGAGCAGCTGAAGGCCGCGGGCGCCATGGCGGTCCTGCTCAAAGACGCGCTGATGCCCAACCTGATCCAGACCCTGGAGAACACCCCGGTCATCGTGCACGCCGGACCCTTTGCCAACATCGCCCACGGCAACAACTCCATCGTGGCGGACAAGATCGGCCTGAAGCTGGCCGACTTCGTCATCACCGAGAGCGGCTTTGGTGCCGACTGCGGCGCGGAGAAGATGATCAACATCAAGTGCCGCTACTCCGGCCTGAAGCTCAACGCCGCGGTGGTCGTGGCGACGATCCGGGCCCTCAAGATGCACGGCGGCGTGGGCCGCATCATCCCCGGCCGGCCGCTGCCGTTCGAGCTGGTCAGCGAGAACATCGAGGCGGTGCAGCGGGGGTGCCAGAACCTCACCAAGCACATCGAGAACATGCGGCTGCACGGGCGGCCCGTGGTGGTGGCCATCCACCTCGTCCCCACCGACACCGAGCGCGAGATCGCCGCGGTGCGGGAGGTCTCCCTGGCCGCCGGCGCCGTGGACGCCGTGACCAGCGATCACCACGCCCACGGCGGAGAGGGCGCGCTGGACCTGGCCCGGGCCGTGATCAAGGCCACAGAGCAGCCCAGCGAGATGCGTTTCCTCTATCCGCTGGACATGCCGATCCGCGAGAAGATCGAGGCGATCGCCACCAAGATCTACGGCGCGGACGGCGTGGACTTCGAGCCGCTGGCGGAGCAGAAGATCCGGCTCTACACGAAGCTGGGGTACGACAAACTGCCCATCAACATGGCCAAGACCCACCTCTCGCTGTCGCACGATCCCGCCTTGAAGGGCCGGCCGAAGAACTTCCGGCTGCCGGTGCGCGACATCAGGGCGTCGGTGGGCGCCGGGTTCCTCTACCCCCTGTGCGGCGACATGCGGACGATGCCCGGGTTGCCCAAGACGCCCGCGGCCACGAAGGTGGACCTGGATCTGGAGACGGGCAAGGTGGTCGGGCTGTTCTGATGCTCACCTGCACGGCGCTGGTGGTGGGATCGGGCGTGGCGGGGTTGACGGCCGCGCAGGCCCTGGCCGCCAGGGGCCTCTCCGTCATGGTGGTGGAGCAGGGCTCCGTGGTGGGAGGGCACGCGGCCGGGTATGCCTGCAAGGCCGGCGCCGATTGCGTCCTGTGCGGGGTGTGCCTGGCCGCACAGGGGATCCGGAGCCTCCGCGCGGCCCCCGGCCCTGTCGTACGCGTTGACACCAGCGTCGTCGCCCTGGAGGGTTCACCGGGCCGGTTCACGGCCCGGCTGGTGCAGCGGGCGCGGGGCATCGACGTCGCCCGCTGCACCGCGTGCGGGCTCTGCGTCCGGGTCTGTCCCGTTGGGGCGATCTCCCCGCTCCCGTGGGCGGAAGAGCCGCGGGCCTGCGTGCTGGACTTCGACGCCTGCCTGCGTGCGTCCGGCAACCCGTGCGCGCTGTGCCGCGAGGCGTGTCCTTTTGGCGCCGTGCGGCTTGAGCCCGGGACGCGAGAGGACACGGTCACGGCGGCGGTCGTGGTCGTGGCCACCGGCTTCACGCCCTTTCCAGCCTCCGCCAAGAGCCGGTTTGGCTACGGCCGCCTGCCCGGCGTGATCACCACGATGGATCTGGAGCAGGGACTGCGGCAGCAGGGGACCGCCTATCTCGAGCACCAGGCGCCGGCGGGCCGGCGCCTGGCCTTCGTGCACTGCGTCGGGTCCCGCGACGTGGCCGCCGGCCGGGGCTGGTGCTCGCAGGTGTGCTGTCCGACCGCGCTGCGGCTGGCCCGGCGTCTGGCCGGCGACGTGCCGGATCTTGAGGCGACCCTGTTCTTCATGGATCTGCAGCGGTGCGCGCCTGGGATCGCCCGTCTCTTCCGCGTGCTGCCCCCGGAGATCCACCTGGTGCGGGGTCTCCCCGCTGAGGTCCGAGCGGGGACCGGCGGCCTGGTGGTGACCTACGAGGATCTGGCCACCGCCACCCGCTGCCAGGGAGAGTTCGACGTGATCGTGCTGGCTGTCGGCATGGACGGCCCGCCGTCCGTCGGCGGGCTGCCCGAAGGCACCGGCGGATTTCTCACGGATCTCCCGCGCGGGGTGGTGGCGGCGGGAGCCTGCGGAGGTCCGGTCAGCATCGCCGAGGCGGCGGCGGAAGGGTTGCGGGCCGCCGGAGCGGCGCTGAAGACCCTGGAGGAGCTGGCATGTCCGGTACCGGGCCGGCACTGATCATCTGCACGTGCGGCGGCGCGCTGGCCGGGCGGCTTGTCTTCGACCGGCTCGCCGCCACGCCGGGGTTTGGCCCGGTCATGGTGACGCAGGACTTCTGCATGCCCGAAGGCTGGCGCCGGGCCGCGGTGTGGTGTCGCCAGGCGGGAGCGGACGTCCTGGTGGTGGCGGCCTGCGGAACTCCGGCCGCGACGGAAGCCCTGGGTCGGGTGGCCACCGCGGCGGGATTGGACGCCCACCGGGCGACCGTGGTGGACGTGCGGGAGGCCTGCGCGTGGGTGCATCCGGAGCCTCGCTGGGCCACGGCCAAAGGCGTGCGGCTGATCGCGGCGGCCGCGGCGGGGCTGACGGAGGCAGTCAGGACTCCGCCTCCCGCGGAGATCATACCCTCCGGCAGAGTCCTGGTCGTGGGGCCGAGCCGGGCGGGACTGGCCGCCGCCGGCCGCCTGCGGGAACTGGGCTGCCAGGTCGTCGTGCTGGACCCCTCCCGTTCCGACAGTAGCCGCGCGTCACCCGCCGGCGATCCCACCTCCCCGGATTCCGTGCCTATCCCCGGCCGCCTCCTGGAGGTGACGGGACAGGCCGGCGACTTCACCGCCAGGGTAGAGACGGCGGAGGGGATCCTCGACCTTCGCGTGGGCGCGGTCATCGTCGCCGTCGAGCCCCCCGCGCATGTTCCGCCGCCAGATACCTCTTCCTTGTTGACGCTGCTTGCGATGGAGCGGTGGATCGCCACCGCTGGAACCACGCCCTCCCTCCATGGGAAGACCGTGGCCTTCCTCCTGGAAGACTGCCCCTGGCCTTCCGCCACCGAGTCGGCGCTCTCCCTGGCGCTCTCCCTCGTCCGGCAGGGCGGCCGCTCGTTGATCTACTACCGGGACCTGGGGGTGGCAGGGCGGGGACTGGAAGAGCGCTTCCGCGAGGCGCGCCACGCGGGCGTCACGTTCATCAGGATGGAATCCGATCCGCCCCGGATCGGGGAACGGGACGGCCGATGGGTCGTGGAGGTCGACGTGCCCGGCCTGGGGCTTTTCGCCGAAACGGCCGACGTCCTGGTCCGCGGGGACGCGGCCCGGCCCCCGGACCTGGGGGACCTGGCCGAGGCGCTGCGCGTGGACCTCCGGCCGGACGGGCGGGGGCCCGGGGAGCGGATGCCGCTCGAGCCGGTGTTCACCGAGCGGCCGGGAGTGTTCTGGATCGGGCCCTCCCGGTCGCCGTGCACGGTGGACCAGGCCATCCGGCACGGAGAGGCCGCAGCCATGGCAGCGCTGGCCGCGGCCGCACCGGGCCGGAGGGCGGTGTCCGTGCAGGCCATCGTGGACACCGGGCGCTGCGCCCTTTGTCTGACGTGTCTGCGGGTCTGTCCCCACCGCGCGGTGACCATCGGTGACGGTCCCGCGATCGAGGTGCTGCCCGCGGCGTGCCAGGGGTGCGGCGTGTGCGCCGCCGCGTGTCCTGCCGGCGCCATCCAGATGGTGGAGGCTCCAGGGCGCAGGCTCCTGGCCGAGCTCGACGCCCTGCTCTCCGGTCCTGCGCTCGACGGCGATCCCATCATCATGTTTGCCTGCGCCAACTCTGCCGTGCCTGCGGCGCGGACCCTCGGACGGCTCCGACACGCCTACGCGGACCGCATCCTCCTAGTCTCCGTGCCGTGTCTGGGGCGCATCGAGCCGGAGCACTGCCTGCGACCTCTGGCCGCCGGGGCCCGTCGGGTCCTCTTGTGCGGCTGCTACGACCGCAGTTGCCAGCACCTGGTCGGTCCCCGGCGCGCCCGGATGGCGGCGGAGCGGGCCGCGGTGGTTGCCGGGGCGCTCGGTCTGGACGGTGGTGCCATCCAGACGGCGTCGGTGGCTCCGGTGGACTGGCACCGGCTCGCCGCACTGCTCGACGCGGTCGCAGCGGTCGCAGAGGAAGGCGGTGCGGGAGACCGCGCCGCGCGGGGGGAGGCCGCGGGGGAACGCGCGGCGGAGGGCTCTGCCGCGGGCGAGCGCACGGTGAAGGTCGGGACGGGGAAGGTGGCAGCGTGATGGCGGCGGTCTCGATCCACCACGAGGTGGAAGCGATCCACCACGAGGCGGGCGCGGTGGACCCCGGGTGGGTGCGCAGGATCGAGGCGACCAGCGGGGAGCCAGTGCGCCTGTGCTTCGGGTGCGGGGTGTGCTCGGGGAGTTGCCCCCTGGCGTCTGCCATGGACCTGCTGCCCGGACGCGTGCTGCGCGCGATCCAGCTCGGGCTCCGCGATCGGGTGTTGCAGGCCGTGACGCCATGGGTGTGCATTGGGTGCGAGACCTGCGCCGTGCGGTGCCCCAACGGCATTGACGTCGCGCGGGTCATGGACGCGGTGCGCCAGGAGGTCCTGGCGCTGGAACGGCCCGTGCCCATGCCGGGGGTCTACCGGTTCCACCGGTGGTTCCTGCGCACCGTCTGGTTGCTCGGCCGGGCGCACGAGGCGGCGCTGTCGGCCGGCTACGCGCTGCAGCAGGGCCGGCTGCGACGGGACCTGCCCACGGGGCTGCGGTTGATGCGGCGCCGACGGCTGGCCCTGTGGCCTCACGCCGTGCGCCGCCGTGGCGAAGTGCGCCGGCTGTTTGGGGCCGGGATCCGGGAGCACGAACGGTGAACGCGGAGCGGAGACCCCTGGCGCTGTATCCCGGTTGCTCCCTGCTGAGCACGGGGGTGATGTACCGCCTCTCCGTCCACGAGACGCTGCGTGCCCTGGGGATCCCCGTGCGGGAGCTGGCCGACTGGAACTGCTGCGGCGCCACCTCCGCCCACTACCTGGACGCCGGGCTGGCGCTGCTGCTGCCGGCGAGAAATCTGGCCCTGGCGGAGGCCCAGGGGGTGGACATCCTCACGGCGTGCGCGGCATGCCATCACCATCTGGCCCGAGCCCACCATGCCCTGGCGCATTCCGAATCGCTGGGCCGCAGCGTGGAGGAGCACGGGATCGACTATCGGGGAGATGTCCGCGTGCAACACGTGCTGACGCTGCTCGATGATGCCGGGCTTGCGGCAAGGGTCCGGCGCCCGCTGACCGGCCTGCGGGTTGCCTGCTACTACGGGTGCCTGCTGGTGCGGATTCCCCGCGCCGGCGGGATCGACGATCCTGACGCGCCCTCCGTGATGGAGCGGGTGCTGCGGGCGTGCGGCGCCGACGTGGTCGCCTGGCAGGCCGGGACGTGGTGCTGCGGGGCCGGCCTGGCCGTGGCCGAGCCGGATGTGGCCCAAGGGCTGATGGCGGACATCCTGGCCGAAGCCCACCGCGTCGGCGCGGACTGCATCGCGGCCGTCTGCCCGCTGTGCCAGCTCAACCTGGATCTTCATCAGGCCGCCATCGCATTGCACCGGGGATTCAGGCGGATGCTGCCCGTGGTCTTCGTCACCCAGTTGACGGCGCTGGCCCTGGGAGCGGACCCGCGGCGCCTGGGGTTTGATCGCCATCTGGTGGATGCGCTCCCGGTGCTGGCGGCGGTCGAGGTGGTGGCGGGAGGAAGAAGGTGAGCGGGCCATGATCGTGGCGCAGCAGAAGCCGCTGGAGGAGATCCGCCACATGGTGGCCGGGTTCCGCCGGCTGCTTGTGCTGGGTTGTGGCACATGCGCCACGGTGTGCTTCGCAGGCGGGGAGAAAGAGGTGAGCCTGCTGGCCACGGCGCTGCGCGCCGCGCTGGGGAAGGATGTCGCGGTGGAGGAGGCGACGGTCCAGCGCCAGTGCGAGTGGGAGTTCCTGGACCAGGTTCGCGCGGGCGTGGGGTGGGCCGACGCCGTGCTTTCCCTGGGCTGCGGGGTGGGCGTGCAGGCGGTGGCGGAGCGCTATCCCGGCGTGGTATCCCTGCCCGGACTGAACACAAAGTTCGTGGGGCTGACCGAGGCGCCGGGCACGTGGAGCGAGCGCTGCCTGGCCTGCGGCGACTGCCTGCTGGACCGCACCGGTGGCATCTGCCCCATCGCCCGCTGCTCCAAGAGCCTGCTGAACGGTCCCTGCGGAGGCGCGCAGGACGGGCACTGCGAGATTTCTCCCGACATCCCCTGCGCCTGGGTCCTCATCCACGAACGGCTGACCAGGCTTGGCCGGACGGACCTGCTGGAAGAGATCATCCCCGCGCGGGACTGGCGGCCCAGCCACGCTGGCGGGCCGCGGCGGGTGGTCCGGCCGGATCTGCGGGTGCTGGCGGAACAGGAGGTGTGACCGGCGTGGCCTCCGGCAATCTGGAGAAGGTCCTGCGCGCCGGGAGGTTTGCCGTGACGGCGGAACTCGGCCCACCCAAGGGGACCAACCTGGGCGTGGTGGAGCGCAAGGCGGGCGTGTTGCGCGACTGCTGTGACGGCATCAACGTCACAGACAACCAGACCGCCATCGTCCGCATGTGCAGCTTGGCCTGCTGCATCCACCTCTCCAGGCTGGGCCTGGACCCCGTCTTGCAGATGACGTGCCGCGACCGCAACCGCCTGGCGCTGCAGGCGGACGTGCTGGGCGCCGTCGGCTCGGGCATCCACAACATCCTGTGCCTCAGCGGCGACCACCAGCAGTTCGGCAACCATCCCGGCGCCAAGAACGTCTTCGACGTGGACTCGGTGCAGCTCGTCCAGGCGCTGGCCGGCATGCGCGATACCCACCGCTTCCAGAGCGGCGACGAGTTCAGCGGCGACCTCCCGCTGTTCGTCGGCGCCGTCGCCAACCCGTTTGCCGATCCGGTGGAATACCGGGTCGTGCGCCTGGCCAAGAAGGTCCGGGCCGGCGCGGAGTTCATCCAGACGCAGGCGGTGTTTGACATCCCGCTGTTCGAGGCGTGGATGGCCCGGGTGCGGGGGCGGGGGCTTCACGAGCGGGTCGCGATCCTGGCGGGGATCGTCCCGCTTAAGTCGGTGGGCATGACCCGGTACATGCGGGACTACGTCTCTGGCATCATCGTCCCCGACGCCATCCTCACCCGGATGGAGAACGCTGCCGACCCCAAGGCCGAAGGCGTGGCCATCGCGGTGGAGTTGATCGACGCGCTGCGGGAGATCCCCGGCGTGCGCGGCGTGCACATCATGGCGGTGGGATGGGAGGACATCGTGTCGGTGATCGCGGAGCGCGCGGGGCTCATGCCGCGGCCACTGATCTAGAAATTGCCCCAGCAGGTTCGTGTTCGTCGGCGGCGGGGCCGAAGTCCATACCCGGAGCGAAGCCGGATATGGGCGAGGCCCCAACACGGAGCCTGCGGGAAGCGGACGGCGCGGGAAGGAGCGATCGAGGCAATGCAGCCACGCATCCTGGTGGTGGACGACGACCCGGACATCGTAGAGGC
>JACQTN010000213.1 GCA_016210785.1 Armatimonadota bacterium | reverse complement strand
GTCGCAGCCGCCGGGCGGGCGGTACCTGCTGGGTACCGATCAACTGGGGCGGGACGTGCTCAGCCGCGTCATCTACGGCGCGCGCATCTCGCTGGCCGTGGGGTTGCTGGCGGTGGGGCTGGGCGCCTCGGCGGGAGTGGCGGTCGGCATCGTCTCCGGCTACGCGGGCGGCTGGTTCGACCATCTCCTGATGCGCGTCGTGGACATCCTGCTGGCGTTTCCGCTCTACCTGCTGGCCCTCACCGTGATGGCCATCCTGGGCAGCTCGCTGGGGAACACCATCCTGGCCGTGGGTATTGCCAGCTTTCCGGCGTTCGCCCGGCTGACCCGTGGGGAGGCCCTGGCAATCAAGCGCCGGGAGTTCGTGGACGCGGCGCGGGCGATCGGCGCCTCCGACCCCGCCATCATGCGGCGCCACATCTTCCCCAACATCGTGGCGCCCATCATCGTCATGGCGACGCTGCGGGTGGGCCAGGCGATTCTCGTGGAGGCGGGGCTGAGTTTCCTGGGGCTGGGCATCGCGCCGCCGACGCCGAGCTGGGGGCTGATGGTGAACGACGGTCTGGCCCTCATCTGGAACGCGCCCTGGGTGGCAACCTTCCCGGGGCTGGCCATCATGCTGCTGGTGCTGGGGTTCAACCTGGTCGGCGACGGGCTGCGGGACGCCTTGGACCCGCGGCTGAGGACAGACGCCGCGGGTCCGGCGGCGAGAGTGGCGTGACTTTCGCGGAACGCGCTTCCGCGGCGCGCCAGCGGAGAGATGGAGGGAGGTCTGCGCCATGAGCCAGCAGCGAATCAATGACGAGCACGTCTTCTACGCGGTGCACAACATGATTGCGCGCCCGCCGGACACCAATCACACCTACCGCCCGGTCATCCGCGGAACCCACGGCGCGATCAGCGCGGGGCACTATCTGGCCGCCCAGGCCGGCTACGAGATCCTGCGTGCCGGCGGCAACGCGGTGGACGCCGGGGTGGCCGCGGGGCTGGTGCTCAACGTGGTGAAGCCTCACATGGCCAACCTGGGTGGAGAGGCGCCGATCATCCTCTACGACCCACGCCGCGGGGAGGTCCTCAACATCGACGGGCTGGGATGGTGGCCGGCGGCGGCCACCGTGGAGTACTTCCAGCGGGTGCACGGCGGCAAGCTCCCGCCTGGGGGCACCGCGGCGGGCGTCGTGCCCGCGGCGCTGGACGCCTGGCTGGTGGCGCTGGCGCGCGCCGGCACCATGGACGTGGAGGACGTCTTCGCGCCGGCCCGCCACTGCGCGGCGGAAGGGTTTCCGGTGTACGAGGCCTACGCCGACTATCACGCCGGCCTCGGGGAAGATTTCTTCCGCGACCAGCCCACCACCGCGGAGGTGTTTGCGCCGGGTGGACGTGTGCCCCGGCCGGGTGAGATGCTGCGCCAGCCGAAGCTGGCCGCGTTGCTGGACGTCGTGATGCGCGAGGCGCGCCGCCACCGGCACCGGGGAAGAGAGGCCGCCATCGAGGCGGCGCGGGACTTCTTCTACCGGGGCGAGCCCGCGGCGGCCATGGCACGGTACTGCGGGCAAACCGGGGGGCTGATGACGCGCGAGGATCTGGCGGAGTACCGGGTGCGCTGCGAGCCGCCGGTCGTGGCGCGCGTGTGGGACCACGAGGTGTACGTGTGCGGCCCCTGGTCCCAGGGCCCGGTGATCGCGCAGGCGCTGCGCCTGATGGAAGGGTTGGACCCGGCCCGGCTTCCCCATAACAGCCCCGAGTACCTCCACCTGGTCCTGGAGACGCTGAAGGCGGCGTTCGCGGACCGCGAGGCGTTCTATGGCGACCCGCAGTTCGTGGACGTACCGATGGAGGCGCTGCTGAGCGAGGCGTACGTGGCGGAGCGCCGCGCGTTCGTCGATCCGGAACGGGCGTGGCCGGGCCTGCCGCCCCCCGGTCGTCCCAACGGCCGGAGGGGATGGGAGCAGACTGCCGCGGCACAGGAGGCCGGCGCCGCGGGAGGAGGCGGGGGCGGAAACGGTCCCGCCGGCGCCTCAGGCGCGGGGGACGCGGCAGGTGACACCACGTATCTGTGCGTAATGGACGCGGCCGGGACCATCTTTTCCTCCACACCCAGCGGCGCCGGCGATCTGGTGCCGGAGCTCGGCATTGCCGTCAGCATCCGCGGCCGCCAGTCCTGGCTGGAGGAGGGCCACCCGAGCAGCGTGGCGCCGCGGAAGCGGCCACGGCTCACGCCCAACCCCGCGCTCGTCCTGCGGCACGGGAGGCCGGTGATGGGGCTCGGGACGCCGGGTGGGGACGTGCAGGTGCAGGCCATGTACCAGACGCTGCTCAACCTGCTGGTCTTCGACATGGACGCGCAGGAAGCGGTGGAGGTGCCGCGCGTCGTCACCTACAGCATGCCCATCTCTTTCTATCCCCACAAGGCCAATCCCGGGTGGATCGCCGTGGAGGAGAGCCTGCCACCCGAGACGATCGCGGCGCTGGAGCGGCGCGGCCACCGGGTGCGGATCTGGCCGAAGATGCCCCGCAAATCGTCCATGTGCGTCGTGCGCAGGCTGGCGAACGGCGTGCTGGAGGCGGGCGCCGACATCCGGGGTGAATCGTACGCGCTGGGGTGGTGAACCCGGCCCGACCGCCCGGCGCCCGGCGTGCTGCGGCGTGATGTGACCGCGGCCGCCCTCACGGCGCGACCCCGTAGATCTCCCCGTACTTCTCCCACAGGTATCCGATGTACGGTTCAGGAGTGAGGTCCGCGCCCGTGGCCCGGCGCAGCAGATCCCTGGGGAAGAGCTTGCGGCCGTGCCGGTGCACCTGCTCGCGTAGCCATCCCAATAGCGCGCCGAACTCCCCTCGCCCGATGGCATCCAGCAGGCCGGGGTGGGCCTGCCGCGCGGCCTCGAAGAGCTGCACCGAGATCACGTTGCCCAGCGTGTAGGTGGGGAAGTAGCCGATGGAGCCGCTGGACCAGTGGATGTCCTGCATCACCCCGTCGGCGTCGGTGGGCGGCACCATGCCCAGGTATTCGTTCATCTTCGCGTTCCAGGCTTGCGGCAGGTCTTCCGCGGCGAGGGCCCCTTCCAGCACCTGCCGCTCCAGCTCGAACCGCAGGATGATGTGCAGGTTGTAGGTGACCTCGTCCGCCTCCACGCGGATCAGGCTGGGCTGCACCCGGTTCACCGCGCGGTGGAAACTCTCCGCGTCCACCCCGCCCAGCGCCTCGGGGAAGACCCGCTGCAGCCTCGGGAAGTAGTGCCGCCAGAAGGGTCGGCTGCGGCTCACCAGGTTCTCCCACAGCCGCGACTGCGACTCGTGGAAGCCCAGGCTGGCGCCATTGCCGATCGGAGTGCGCTCCAGGGATGGCGAGACGCCCTGGTCATAGATGGCGTGGCCGGCCTCGTGGAAGATGCCAAAGATGGCCGACGGCAGGTAGCGGAGGTTGTACCGCGTGGTGATGCGCACGTCGCCGCGCCCGAACCCGCTGGAGAAGGGATGGGCGGAGC
>JACQTN010000212.1 GCA_016210785.1 Armatimonadota bacterium | reverse complement strand
GTGGTGCACCTTGCAACGACGTTGAACGTGCCGCGCGGTAGAACGCACCCGCCTTGTACGGCGTCGAACGTGCCGGTTCGTGGGGGAGGGCAAGACCCTTCCCCAGTCGCACACTCGGTGAAGGATGGAGTGGCGCAAAGCCACTCCATCCAACCTTACCGGTTAGAACAAGAACAACCGCAGCAGCGTGTTCAGGCCGTCGATGATGAAGCGCAGCGGGCCGGGGCGCGAGCCCTGCGTCTGCCCCTCCACCACGATCTTGGCGTCGGCGACAAAGTCGGAGTGCACGGTGTTGTCGGTCTTGATGTCGAGAGAGCGGACCAGCCCCGTCACCGTCAGGCGGTGCGGATGTCCATTGATGAGCACGTTGCGCGACCCTTCGATGCGCAAGACGCCGTTGGGCAGCGCTTCCACCACCTTCAGGGTGAGCCGCCCCTTGAGCTTGCTCCCCTGGGTCGCGGAGCGGCTGGATCCAAACTCCGTGGCCGTGTTGAAGCCCGCGGGGGAGAGGATGGAGAGCAACCCGGTGCCGGCGGCCATGTCGATGGCGATGGTCCGGCCCTCCTTGCTCCCCGAGGAGTTCTCTCCGGAGAAGTCGTCGTCGATGATGATGGTGACCAGGTCGCCGGCCTTGGACGCGCGGTGGTCGGTGAACATGGAGCCGCCGGTGGCCGGCCAGGTGGATTCGGCGCCGGCCGGCGAGGCAGCCAGCATCAGGCCGATGGTGGTGATGATCAGCATGCGTCTGCGCATCATGGTTGTGCTCCTCGCTCCCTCTCCATTTCTCGGGATGCGTCAGAACTGCACGGCCACCAGGCCGTGGGTGACCACGACGGCGGCCACCTCCCGGCGGGTCGCGAGAATCCGCACGGGGATCGTTTCCCCCAGCGCGCCCTGCGCCAGGGCCACGCCCTGGGTGCTCACCTGGATCGCGCCAATCGCGGCCACCACCTGCACCGTGCTGCCCCGGGTCACCACCACGTTCCCCGGGTTTGTGCTCCCGGCCGGCGCCGCGGCGGTGTTCCTCGTCGCGGGGGCGGGGGTACCGTCCCGGTAGACCGTGATGTAGGTGGCCCCGCGGATGGTGATGCCCTTCACGTCGAATCCGGATGCGGCGAGCGCCTCCGCCACCTTCGCCGCGGTGGTCTGCGCAGAGGCGCCGGGGGCGGGAGCCTGCAGGATGACCACCTGGCTCAGCAGCCTGGTCACCGTCTCCGGGCCCTCCAGCACGGCGATCTGCGCCAGCGTCACCGTCTCCGTGGCGACGCGCACCGCCGGGCGCAGCGAGACGGTCACGCTGGCGGCGTGGGCGGTGGGCGCCACCGCCACGCCCGCCGCCAGCGAGGAGGCCAGCAGGAACAGGATCGCACCGGTGCGATGCATGGCTTATCTCCTCATGAGGTTGGCCATCTGCAGCACCTCGTCCGAGGTGGAGATCACCTTGCTGATGGCCTCGTACGCCCGCTGGGCCGCGATCATGCGGACCATCTCCTCGACCAGCTGGACGTTGCTGGCCTCGAGCATGCCCTGGCCCAGCGTACCGCGTCCCTCGCGCCCGGGCTCGCCCACGACGGGCTCGCCCGACGCGGGCGTGGCGATCAGAATGTTTCGGCCGATCGACTCCAGGCCGGAGGGGTTCACGAAGCGGGCGAGCTCAATCTTTCCGACCTCCGATGGCGTCGACTGTCCCTGGAGCACCGCAGAGACGATGCCGTTGGCGCTCACGGTGATCTTGGACGCGCCGGACGGGATCGTGATGGGGGGGCGGAGCAGGAGGCCATCGGCGGTGACGATGCGGCCCTCCCCGTCGAGCTTGAAGGAGCCGTTCCGCGTGTACGCCGCGGTGCCGTCGGCCTGCGTCACCTGGAAGAAGCCGTCTCCCTCGATGGCCAGGTCGAGCGGGTTCCCGGTCTGTTGGAAGTCGCCCTGGGCAAAGACGCGCTGGATCGAGGCGACCCGCGTGCCCAGGCCGATCTGGGTGCCCACGGGGATGACCCCGGTGCTGTCCGACGGCGATCCCGACTGCCGCAGGCCCAGGGAGACCAGATCCTGGAACTCGGCGCGGCCCCGCTTGTACCCCGTGGTGTTGATGTTGGCCAGGTTGTGCGCGATGACGTCGATGTCGAGTTGCTTGGCCACCATGCCAGTGGCGGCCGTCCACAGTGCCCGCATCATGGCTGCTCAGTCCCTCCCTGCCTAGTGTTCCTGCTCTGGCTCCGGGCCTCCGCGACGCGGGCCGGTCCGCACAGCCTCTGTCTCGCATCCTGCCGGGGTCCGGGCGGGTCGCCCGACGGCTAGCCCCAGTGCTCTGGCTTCAAGGTGTTTCGCGCCTGGTACATTTCCGACACAGCTTCTTAGCCCAGGCGTCCGACCTGCTCGATGAGCCGAGCCGTCGTCTCGTCCACGGCCTGCATCACGCGCTGGGCCGTCTCGTAGGCGCGCAGCCCGTTGATCATCTCCACCATTTCCTCCATCGGGTTGACCGACGAGCGTTCCCGCATGCCCTGCCGGACACTCCCACCGCCCTCGCGCAACCCGGACGGATCCTTGACCATGTACAGCCCGCCTCCCATGGGCTCCAGGGAGGCCGTGGGGATGCTGACGATTCTCAACCGGCCGACGGTGTTGCCCTTCGCCTGGACGGTGCCGTCGGTCTTGATCTCGATCTGGTCCGTCCCGACGCGGACTGGGCCGCTGGCACCCTCGACCCTGACCCCGGAGATGGTGAGGTATCCCTCGGCGTCGACCCCTAACCTGCCGCCCCGCGAGAGGCGTCCTCCCTGCATCATCAGGAAACCGTCGCCGTCGATGGCCAGGTCGTAGGGATCACGGGTGACCACATTCGCGCCCGGACGTGGGTCCAGCGCCAGGTAGTACCGGGACGGCTCCGTGGCCAGGGTCCCCAGGCTCGCCTCGGGCTGATCGCGCCGGTACACGGGGATTGTCTCCCCGGCATCGGCCGCGAGGAGGACTCGCCGGAAGCCCGCGGTGTCGACGTTGGCGATGTTGTGCGCGATGGCGTCCAGGCGGAGTTGCTCCGCGGCCATCGCCGCGGCCGCCAGCTGAAGAGCTCGAGCCACGCTTCCCCTCCTCCACCACAGAGTCTCGCCTCCAGCGATAAGCAATCTTGGTGCCAGGCTGACGTGTCAGGTGGGAGGGCGAACGGCGGTACGGGATGGTAGCGGCGGCGGGCGCGGTGGGGGAGCCTGTCTCGGAGAGGTCATGCGCAGGACCGGCTACGCCGAGTCCGAGCATCACCAGTATGTTGGAGTCCCCACTATCGCGGATGGGGGTTCGTGGGGCGCCGTGAGTCCGGCGAGCGCGGTAGCATGGTGCTCCTCGCAGCCATGAAGCACGTGCCGGCGAAGGGCCTCCCCCGGCCGGACATAAGG
>JACQTN010000202.1 GCA_016210785.1 Armatimonadota bacterium | reverse complement strand
TGCTCGGACAGGCAGAGCTCCTCACGGCGGTCGTGTTTCTCCCCGCGGCCGGAGCGCTCCTCCTCGCGCTTTTCCCCGTGGAAGATCGGGCGAACTTGCGCGGGACGGCGTTGGCGATCACCACCAGCTTGTCGGCGGGCTTGGAGCCGAACGGGTCGGTGGACACCACGCCGCGCAGCCACCTGCGCCCCTCCTCGGGCTTGCGGGCCACGGGGACGCTCTTGTCTGCCACCGAGCCCATGAAGGACGGGAAGTTGTAGAGCTTGCTGGCCATCACGGCCTCGCGGTAGTTGTCCACCAGGTCCAGCAGGAAGGCTTTGGCGTTGTCCGGGCTCCTGGCAAACTTCCAGACCACCCAGCAGCCCATGACATGCTCGCTGGCCCACGCCGCCGCGGAGCCGCGCAGTGCCGGCACGAAGAAGATGTCGTCCGCCACCGGCAGCTTGTTATCCTGCGCGGTGCGGTAGGCGGAGATGGAGTTCAGGATGTAGGCGGTCTGGCGGGCGTTGAGGGCCTGGTTGTTGGAGGCGGCGTTCCAGCTCAGCACGGCGGGGTTCATGGCTTCCCGGAAGAGCCTCACCCCGTACTCCACGGACCTGATGGTCTGCTCGGACCTGAGGACCACGTTCTCGTCCTTGTCCTGGATCGATGCGCCGTTAGCCCACCAGATGGCCCGGCTGGCCATGTTGGAGTCGATGTCCTGCGAGAAACCGACGCCGATGGGGATCTGGATCTCGGGGTGCTTCTTCCTGATCTCGCGGCCAGCGGCGAGGAGATCGTCCCACGTCCTGGGGCCGTTGGGAAATCCGACGTTGGTCCACACGCTCTTCAGGTAGTCACCCGGGTCCGGCACCCAGTTGTCGGAAAACGCGTAGTACTTCTTCGTCCTGGCGTTGTAGGTGCTCTTGACCGCCAGGGGATGCATGGGCCCGTACCGCTTCTCGGCCTCCTTGGCGATGTCGGTCAGGTCAATCGCGTGCGGCTCAAACGCCGACGGCGGCGACAGGTGGAAGTACAGGTCGTGACCACTCTGGGCAGCCACCTCCGCGGTGGCCCGAGGCGTCACATCCGCAAACGAGATGTGATCCACGGTGACGGTGATGCCCTTGCGCTTCCCCCACTCCGCCGCGAAGGGGTCGAACCACCGGTCGTACGCCGGCACGAAGTGGCTCCAGGTCATGATGCGCAAGGTCTTGGGCTGGGCCCGGATGATGGTGGGGCTGGCCAGAGAGCTGATCCCCGCCGCGGCCAGACCCGCCCCGGCCGCGGTGGCCTTGAGGAACTCCCGCCGGGTCAGATAGCGCCACCTGTTCTCTGAGACCCGTACCCACTTGCCCTCGCTCATCTCTTCTGTCACCTCCTCGCAAGAGTTACCCCCCTGCCGTTCTCAGAACCGGGTCGCGGCGTAGATGAGCTCGGAATACTGCTCCGAGGTCAGCATGTTACTCCTGGCCCACTGGTCCACGGCCAGCGTCCAGGCGTCGTGGTTGGGGAACTCACGCACGATCAGCCTTCCCGACACGGTGCCGGGGACCCGCCCGGTGGCGAAGAACGTGACGATCTTCCCCGCCACCATCGTGCCGGACAGGGTGCACGGTCCGGCGGTGCACGAAATGATGCCCTTGACGAACGGTTTCCCGTACACGGTCAGGACCCACTCCCCTCCCATGTACGCGCCGCCCACGGTGACACCTCCAAACTTCCCGGCGATGCCGCCGCCCGACGTGCTGCCGGACAGCGTCAGGCTGTACGGTACCGCCGGGCCGATGTGGCCGGCGAACCCCGGCGCGGCGAGGCTGACCGTGAGTAACGCGATGAGCGCGAGATGGCGCACGCCTGTCACCTCCTGGATCGGGCTTGATATGGGGCTATATGATCGCTGGAATACCACAGATTCCCCGGCGGAGGGGGAGAATCCTCTTTGCGGTGACGCCCGGGCACCCCTGCGGTGACGCCTGGCACCCCCCCTCACGGACGCTGGTGGGCCACGCCGCGGATCCGAAGGCGCCGGCCCTCGATGTCCACCCCGGCCCCCAGCAACTCCTCCACCAGCCAGCAGACGGTCTCCACGTGGTCGGTGACCGCCGGAACGACCCACTCGCTGTCCCCATCGGCCATCGCCGCGTACACCACTACCTGGTCGGCCAGGTACCGGTCCACGGTCGCCCCTGTGCTCAGGTCCTCCAGCAGGGCGCGCGCCACCTGGTCGGCGATGGCCTCCGAGGGGCGCCCGGGCGCGCCCGCCCGGTCGGCGCCCAGGATGCACCCGGCGTCCGTCTCGGCAAAGACGGCCAGCGCGGCTCCGGGCTGGGCGGCGGAACGGTCGTCGACGGGCTCGATACGGGCCTCCAGACCCGCCGCGGCGAGGCGGTCGGCGCAGCGGCGCGCCATCCGGTCGCTGACCCGCCGCTCCCGCAGGTGGGAGGCAAGCGCGATGCCCCACACCCGCACGACCCTGCCTGCCCCGGCCAGCGCCAGCGGCCGCAGCGGGCCGGCCGCTGGCCGGACCTCCAGACAGATGCTGCCGCCTCCGCGGGGCACGTAGCCGGGCCGCAGCGTCTCGACCGAGGCGGCGACACCCATCCGGTCCAGAAGGGGGAGCAGCGCGTGTTTGAGATGGAAGACCGACGGCGCGAAGTCCTGGAAGAGGCCGCCCTGGAGGTGAAAGCGGCCGGGGCCCTCGGCGAACGCGGCCACCGGCAGCAGCGTCTGCGCCATCATGGTGGTGGACCCCGCCGTGCCAATGTCCCAGGCGAAGGCGCCGCCGCGGATCCGTCCCGACGGAATCAGCGTAAACTCGCGGGCGCCGACGGTCGCGCCCTCCAGGCGGCTCCCGGTGACCTCCGCCACGGCCTCCAGAGCGCGCAGGTGCTGCGGCCGGAGGCCGGGGTTCCCGCGCCTCGCCCGCACGTTGAAGATGCGCAGGGCCTCACCCCGGAGGACGGCCAGCGCCGCAGCGGTGCGCACGATGGTCCCGCTGCCCGACTTCCGCGAGCCGTCCAGGACGATCATCTACCCACCCGCTTCCCGCCATGCCTCTCCAGGCGCTATCCTAGAGGAAACGGAAGCGCACGTCCAAGGCGTGGCGCCGGGAGGTGTGATCATGGCCGCGACCCTCTTCGATGCGTCGGCGCGGGGCACCGGCGGGAGAGCGGTGGAAATCCCCGCAGGCCCGGTGACGCTGCAGGGAGACCTGGACATCCCCGAGGGAGCCGCGGGCGTGGTGCTCTTCGCCCACGGCACCGGCAGCAGCCGGCACAGCCCCCGCAACCGCTACGTGGCCACAGTGCTTCGCGAGGCCGGACTGGGCACGCTGTTGATGGACCTCCTCACCACGGAGGAGGAAGCGGTGGATCTGCGCACGCGGCACTTGCGCTTCGACGTCATCCTGCTCACTGAGCGGCTGCAGGCCGCGGTGGAGTGGCTTGCCGGGCACCCGCGCACACGCGGTCTCCCCGTGGGATGCTTCGGCGCCAGCACGGGTGCCGCGGCGGCCCTGGCCGCCGCGGCCGCGCGGCCCGACCTGATCCGCGCCGTGGTCTCCCGGGGTGGACGTCCCGACCTGGCGGGCCCGATGCTACCTCGGGTGCAGGCCCCCACGCTGCTGATCGTGGGCAGTCTGGACCTGCCGGTGCTGGACATGAACCGGGACGCCCTGGCGCTGTTGGAGTGCGAGAAGGAGTTGGCCGTCGTGCCGGGCGCCTCGCACCTGTTCGAGGAACCCGGCACGCTGGAGGAGGTCGCTCGGCTCGCCGCCATGTGGTTTGTGCGTTGTCTCACGGGCGGGCGGGACGCGCCGCGCGCCTGACTCGTGCGGCCGTCATGCTGCGCTTCACGGCCACTGCGAGGCCCGGCACCACCGCCTCGCGGTCTTGCGGCACCACGGTCGCGGTCTCGGCCGTCCCCGTCGCCGGGCGCGGCACCGTTCGTCTCCGCCCGCCCCGCACCGCCGGCCTCGGCTCTCCCTGTACTTCTTTCCCTGTCTCCACCGGGATCGGTCGCAGCACGGCCACGCGCCCGGGCGTGACCCTGCACGCGTAGGCGTACAGCTCGACCCCGGCGGCGGCCGCGTCGCGCGCCGCCGCGGCGAATACGGGATCGGCCGTCTCGTCGGCACGCAGAACGTGGGTGTCGTCGCGCTGCACGAACCACACCACCGCGGCGCGCCGGCCCTCCCGCGCGGCGCGCGACAGAGCCACGAGGTGGCGGGCCCCCCGCGTCGTGGGCGCATCGGGGAAAAGCGCAACGCCGTCCTCCACCCGGTTGCAGGACTTAGTCTCGACCAGGCAGGTACCCTCCGCGCCCTCCAGCGTGAAGTCCACGCGGCCGCCCCGAAACCGCACTTCCCGGCGCCACACTCTGTACCCGTCAAAGGGCACGAGCGTCCCCATGCGCAGCCCCGCCTCAAAGAGCCGGTTGGGGACGCGCGCATCGACGCCAACCCATCGCCCGCGGTGCCGGACGATCACCAGGGTGCCGCGCGTGCGTCCGCCGGGGCGAGGTGCCAGGTGCGCCATGCCGCGGACTCCCGTCCGCAGCAGCTCGCTCATGCGCCCGGAGTTGGGCAGGTGCAGATACAAGCGCCGGTGCGTTCCCACGGCACGGACCTCCACCGCGAACCGGTTGACCCGCCGGATAAGCGTCACGGGAGTCAGCGGCCGCGGGAGCGCGATCGCGGCCACGCCTCAACTCCCCGGCCCGCGGGCGGCTGCGGCGGGCGAGCGGGCGCCGGCCGCGCGGCCCGCGGCCAGGCGCACCCACGCCCGATCCAGCCGCCGCAGAGCAGGAGCCAGCGCATACACAAGCGCAGCCAGCACCAGGACGAGCGCGCCGTTGACCGCCAGGCTGCTGGGCACGCTCCGCGCGTCCGCCAGCCACCCCGCAAAGAGGCTCCCCAGCGGTCCGCTGCCGGTGAGGGCCAGGTTGTACAGGCTCATCACCCGGCCGCGGTACCGGTCCTCCACGAGCGCCTGCACCGTCGAGTTGGTCGACGACATGTAGCAGGTCAAACAGAACCCCATGACCGCGATGACCGCGAGCGCGGCGGGCAGCACCCGCGTGAGACCGAGCGCGATCACCATCACCCCGGTCAGCGCCGCCGAGCCGGCGATGAGCAGCCCCGGCCGGGGGATGCGGCGCAGGCTGGCCACGAGCAGCGCCCCGAACGTGGACCCCACGCCGGATGCCGCGAACAGATATCCGTTCTCCACGGCGCCGCGGCGCAGCACCTGCACCGTGAACGCCGGCATGACGACCACCCACGCGAACCCGAAGGTGGCCACCGCGGCCAGCAGGGCGATCAGCGCGCGCACGGCGTCGTGGGACCGGACGTACGCCAGCCCGTCCAGGATCTGCGTGATCACGCCCACCGGCAGGTCCCCCGGGCGCGTGGGGAGCCGCATGCGCGCGAGGGGCACGATGACCGCGAGCAGCGAGAGCGCGTAGAGCAGGAAACACCATCCGGGTCCGGCGGCGCGGTAGATGACTCCCGCCAGCGCGGGGCCGATGATGCGGGACCCGTTGAAGAGCGCAGCGTTCAGCGCGATGGCGTTCGAGAGGTCTTCCGGCGCCACGAGCCCCGGGAGCATCGCCTGGCGGGACGGGATGTCGATCGCCATGATGATCCCGTTGGCGAAGGCGAGGGCCAGGATGTGCCACACCTCGACGATCCCGGCGAGCGTGAGGGCCGCCAGCACGGCGGCGGAGGTCATCAGCGCGCTCTGCGTGACCACCACCGTCCGCCGCCGCTCGTACCGGTCAGCGATGACGCCGCCCGGCAGGGAGAAAAACAGCGCGGGGAGCGTGAAGCAGAACATCACCAGGCTGGTGCGCAGCGCCGATCCGGTGAGCTGGTAGACCAGGAAGGACTGCGCCGTGCTCTGCATCCAGCTCCCCACCTGCGCCACGAGCATGCCGGTCCAGAAGGTCCGGTAGTGGGGGTACCGCAGGGCGCGGAAGGTATTCTTCATCTCGCCGAGGGAGCCGCCATGGGTCACGCAGGAGTGCGCAGGGGGTCTCAGACCTGGAGGAGCGAGAGGCGAAGCGCGGCCCGACGGATATCCTCACGGAACCCGTCCAGGGTACCGAGTGAATAGAGGCCGTCGATCCGCCGGTCTCGCCACATTTGGAAGATCCGCCGCAGGTCGGCCTCCCTGCCCAGCCATCCGATGCCGTCGACCACCGCGAACACGAACTGGATTGGCAGGCGAGTCCTGGCCATGCTCTCGATCTCCCTGACCGCGTCCGCCAGCTTGCTTCCCGTTGAATCGAATCCCTTGGCGGCTCCCACGATCTTCGCCTGACCGCCCGCAGCCGGGATCGCAAAGTCGCAGGGCGCATCCGCATTTCCTACTCCGAGGAATTTCGTGCGCATGCGATAGGAGAGGCCCAATTCCTTGAGGACCTGCTCGACAGCGTCTTCGAGTATCCTCCCCCGGAGCACGGCGCCGGACGCGCGCGTCCGCGAAGACACGTACCGCTCGACGACCAGGTCGGCAAACGTCCAGGCTCTCTCTCGATCCCGCGTAATCTTTCCGAGGAGACCAAACTCCCGCTCGAGGAACTCGATGAGATCCTCGGGCCGCTTCTTCGCGAGCGTGATCCAACCCGATGTCCCCATCTTGTACCGCAGCTGGCGTTTGAGCTGCTCATCAC
>JACQTN010000193.1 GCA_016210785.1 Armatimonadota bacterium | reverse complement strand
GTGCTATCCCCTGCGCCGCGTGGGCCAGCCGGAGGACGTGGCGCGCGCGGCATTGTTCCTGGCCTCGGATGATGCGGCCTTCATCACCGGCGTGGACCTCCCGGTGGACGGCGGGTTCTCGATCCAGGCTTCGACCGCGGCGATCTACAAAAACTATCTCGGCTGCGGGTAGGGGAACAGCCGTCGTGGCCTCTCCCAGGCGCTACTCGGACTACGACCGTTTTGCCTGGTTCTATATCCGGATTACCGAGCTGGAGCATGAGCAACTCCGCGTGCTCCGGCATCACCTGGGACTGCTGCCTCAGATGGTCTCGACGACACCACGGCGAAAGGAGCGACGACGGGCCAAGCGGACGGTGGCCGCGTGACCACCCAGGCCGTGACCCTGTTCCACCTGGAGGGCGGCGTCTGGCAGCGGTCGGACCTCACGCTGCTGCAGCGGTGTTACGCGGAGGACGAGGTCCGGGCAGCGCTGGCTGCGGCCGGATTTCCCGAAGTGTCCGCGTACGACGCCGTGAAGGATCTGGCGATGGCAGGGAACGTCGGGAGGACGTTCTTCCTGGCGCGCCGGAAGCCACAATCAGGCTGAGCGTGGCGGCAGGTCGCTCCGGTCTAACCGCATGAGGTAGTGCAGTCCGTACTCTTTCGACTCAAATGTCTTGACGTACCGGAACCCGGCCTTCTCGAAGGCCCGGATGGCGATGCGGTTTTCCGGGTCGGGGTCGATCAGGCAGCAGGAGACGTCGGCTGCAGCGAACAGCACGTCCCGCACAAACCTGGTCAGAATGTGGCGTCCCAGCCCCCGGTGCAGGTACTCGGGCTCACCGATGAACAGGTCCACCCCCGCCGCATCCTGGTCCACGCCGAAGGCTGCCCAAAAGTCCGCGTGATCCTTGACCCGGTATGGCTGGATGTAGCCGATGGGCGTCTGACCATGGAGAATGATGTAGCAGTCAACGGGCCGCTTTGCTTCGTCAACGGGCCGCTTTCCTTCGATGCAGGGCAGATACGTCGCGGTGACCTCCTCCAACGCGCGCGGCGCCGGTCGCCACCAGCGCGCGACGACGGGCGTGTTCAGCCACCGGTACATCAGGAGCAGGTCTGGCCTTCTCAAGCTCCGGAAGCGAATGTGTTTGGGATCCGGGGGAGTGTCCCTTCGCCCGTGCCGGGCGCCAGGCCCGCCTGGCTTGCGGCGGTAGGCTCTCCCCGCCTGCAGAAGCTTCCGCCAGGCAGATGCTGAGAGGCCGAGGTCCCGGCGCAGCCATGCCGCGAGCCCCGTGATGAAGAACATCGAGTGCTCGTTGTCGGTGAGGACTGCGTCAATCAAGGCTCCCAGGGTCTGGTAGAGGCGCGGATCTGCCCGGTTGCTCCGACGCTGTGCCGCCTGTCGTTCGATGGCGACCGCCATGGACCGGCATCGCTCAACGAAACCTTCGTAGAACCCTTCAAGCGTTTCCACCTCCCGCCGCACGTCGGGCAGAGTGCGTCCCAGTGCGTCATCCATTGAGACGCGGAGCGTGCGGATCAGGCGACCGTCCGGCGTGCGGACGGAGGCGATCTCTACGGGGACTCGTCGACCGAGCATTTCTGCCGCGCTCGCAACTGTTTTCGGACCAGGCGCGGCGGACCGGCGTCCGGGCGGGTTCAAATCCGTCCCCAGGTGGCGAAGAACCTGTTGAGGAGCGCCGTGGCATCGAGCCCGTCCACGCCTTTGCGGATATCCAACAGTGCCACGGCGGTGCTGAGGAGATCGTGGTACTCCTTCATGCCTCCGGCCTGCGCCTTCCCGTATGCAGGATGCCCCGTGTTGATGATGATCGTATCCTGGTCCACCCAGGCCAGGTACCGGTCGTCGCCCGCGTCCGCCCAGGCGAGCTTCGGCCCGCCCCGCCTGTGGCGCTGCCCGCGCAGACCGGGCGCGGTAGGGGGACCCTGGCCCAGCCGGATGGTTTCCTCGGGTGTCTCCTCCGCCGCCTCGTGGACCGGCTCGGCCTGACCCGCTTCCGGCAACAGCTCCTCCGCCTCAGACGACGGCTGGGCTGTCGCCGGCCCGCCCGGCCCGGCAAAGAGATTATGGAACTCCGGCATCCCGCGGAGAATCTCGTGCAGCGTTCGCTCCAGGCGCGCCGCATCCCGGGGCACCGCGGGCTTTGCCGGCAGGCGACCGATATGCTCCAGCCAGCGGCCCAGCTCACTCTGCATCTCCCGGTAGAACCGGTAGAACTGCTGGCCCTCGGCGCCGCTCCGCTGAAAGTCACACTTGTTGGTCGTCAGGGCGGCCACCAGAGGAGGGACCTCCACGAGGCCCGTAATGCGCTCGGGCTCGCTGGGATGCTTGCGAAACCAGTCGCGCCTGATCATCTTTCCGAAGGTGGCGATGCCGATGCCCTGGAGGTGCTCGTCTACACGGTCCTGGGCGAGCAGGAAGTACCCGATGCCCACGGGCCGCCGGCGCTTGCCGAGGTAAAGGACAACCTCACGGCGGTCCGCCCCGGAGATAGGCCGATTTTCGATGCGCTGGCTCAGCCCGGCGGAGTCCACCAGGAACTGGATGGCGTCAGGGTAGATGCCGGCTTCGGCGTAGATCTCGCGGAAGAAGGGGTCGAACAGCGGGAGATAATGACGCCTGACGGTCTCACCTACCCATTCGGCATCTAACAGGTTGGAGTCGCGGCCGCGCAGGCGCAGCGTGACCCGGGTTCCCAGGCCGTCTAGCGTGCGCTGTGACGTCTCCTCCCATAGCAGCCGGTCGCCGCGGAAGTACCATCGCGACGCTCCCCAGAACTCTCTGGAGCGGGTCTCGGTGATGACCTCATGGCTGGTCTTCACGCCGAGCTTCGCGCCGAGGCCGGCGAATCCGATTCCGAATCCCTTTCTCTTCAGCGACATCGCGAAGTCGTGGTAGTGATGGAACTCCTGCCGGGTCATGCCCTGGCCATCGTCCAGGATTTCGAAGGTCGTCTCGTCCCGGGCGAGCCTGAGGCGTATGGCGCGGGCTTTGGCGTCGAGGGCGTTGGCGATCAGTTCAACCAGCACGGCCTCCTCCACCGCGAAAGGATAGAGGTCGACCAAGTCGTCGAGCAGGTGCTTGAAGTTGACGCCGCTCTGGTGAACTTTGGGGGCCGGGCGCATCGCGTCTGCGGCCTCAGCTCTCATCGCTCCCTCCCCGGCCAAAGATCTCCCGCACCAGCCACCTGCGCGCCTCGGGACTGCCTGCCAGGGCGTAGCGGCGGCCGCCCACGTGCGTGAACCGGTCGGGGTGGTCGCGCAGCACCGCGTCCACGGCGTGGGGTGGCGGTGCAGGGGTGAGGCGCCCCAGCGCGCGTACGATCTCTCGCGGGGTCATCGGCTCCGCGCGGTCCTGGAGCGCCCTCGCGATTTCGTCGGCCAGCCGCGGCTCCGGCCATTGTGCCGGGGCTCCCATGGTGCCGAACGCCGGCGCATCGGGCGATGTCGTGATCGGCGAGACGTGCAGGTCCGGAGCGGCGGTGATCGTCGGCGTCTGGTCATGCTCCGCGTGCCGGGGCGCGACATGCTGGGCCGGTTCCGGTGTCGCCGGCGGCTCGACAGCCCTCCCTGCAGATGGCCGGGGTGCCTTCCCCCGGCGCCACAGGGCGACGGCTCCCGCGCCGATGGCCAGCACGACAGCTCGCACCAGGAAACGGCCAACGCTACCCATCCCACAACGGGAGTTCTCCGTGCCCCGGCGCCTTTTCCTCTTGGGGACGCGATCTCACACCGCACGGTCCCGGCAGAATTCCGGATCGTCCCGCCGGGACCGTGTGCGGCACGGCACCGCCCGGACGGGCGCACCGGTCGCCGAGGAGTCCGTCTCGGAAAGATCATGCGCAGGGCCGGCTATGCCGAGCCCGAGCATCATCGATGTTCCGGACTCCACACCGTCGCGAGTGGGGGTTGAACCCCCTGAAACATCCGGAGCGTCTCCTGTTCTTAGCATGATTGCCCCCCCGTTGGATGTTTCAGGGGGTTCTCATGGGGGCGACGTAGAGTCGCCCCCGTCCGGAAACGTGGTGAAGGATGGAATGGCGTAAAGCCATTCCAT
>JACQTN010000192.1 GCA_016210785.1 Armatimonadota bacterium | reverse complement strand
GGCCGGCCATGCGGCTGGTGCGCGACCTCATCATCTACAGCGCGAAGCATCTGCCGCACTACAACCCCATCAACATCAGCGGCTACCACATCCGGGAGGCGGGCTCAACGGCGGTGCAGGAGGCGGCCTTCACCCTGGCCAACGGCATCGCCTACGTGGAAGAGGTGTTGAAGAAGGGGCTGGCGGTGGACGACTTCGCACCGCGCCTGGCCTTCTACTTCATCGCCGAGCGCGACTTCTTTGAAGAGATCGCCAAGTTCAGGGCGGCGCGGCGGGTGTGGGCCAGGATCATGCGCGAGCGGTTCGGCGCCCGCGCACCCGAGTCCATGCGCCTGCGCTTCCACTGCCAGACGGCCGGGTCGAGCCTGACGGCGAAGGAGCCGCTCAACAATATTGCCCGCACGGCCCTCCAGGGGCTGTCCGCGGTGCTGGGCGCCGCACAGAGCCTGCACACCAATGGGATGGACGAGGCGCTGGCCATCCCCAGCGAGCTCGCCATGAAGGTGGCGCTGCGGACGCAGCAGATCATCCTGGAGGAGACCGGCGCCGCCAACAGCGTCGACCCGCTGGCGGGCAGTTACTTCCTCGAGTCGCTCACCGGCCAGATCGAGGAGGGGATCCGGGCGTACATCCGGCGCATCGACGACCTGGGCGGCGCCGTGGCCGCGGCGGAGCAGAACTTCTGCCAGATGGAGATCGCCGACAGCGCCTACCGCTACCAGAAGCACAAGGAGCGGGGCGAACTGGCGGTGGTGGGTGTCAACCGGTACACGGACCCCCTGGGGACGACGGAGATCCCGATCGCACTCCACGAGGTGGACCGGGACGTGGAGGGGCGGCAGAAACAGCGGCTGGCGCAGATCAAGGCGCAGCGCGATTCGCGGCGGGTGGAGCGGTGTCTGAAGGAATTGGTTGACGTGGCGGGCACCGAGGACAACATCATCCCGCCCACGATCGAGGCGGTGAAGGCGTATGCGACGATGGGGGAGGTCGTGAAGGCTTTGCGTCCGGTGTTCGGGACCTACGTGGAGCGGCCGGTGTTCTAACGCACCCCAGAAAATTCACGAGTGAAGGGCGCCCATGCACGCTTGGCTGAGTGCCCTAACGGTAGACGTCCCGGCGGTGTCCGATCCGTGCCACGAGGATTGTGACCAGGGGAGCGTCCGCCTCCTGGGGAAATTACTCAATCGGCCTTACGAACCTGCGGAATGCGGGCGGTAGAGACGGGTATGGCGGAGCGGAGACTGCGCGTATTGATGGCCAAGATCGGGCTCGACGGCCACGATCGCGGCGTGAAGGTCGTGGCGCGGGCCCTGCGCGACGCGGGCTTCGAGGTGATCTACACGGGCCTGCACCGCACCTCCGAAGAGGTGGCGGAGGCGGCGGTGCAGGAGGACGTGGAACTGATCGGCGTGAGCATCCTCTCCGGCGCCCACATGGCGCTGATCCCGCCGCTATTGGAGCACCTGCGGGCGCACCAGGCGGACGATATCAGGGTCCTGGTGGGCGGGGTCATCCCGGAGAAGGACCGGCCGAAGCTGGTAGACCTGGGGGTGGCGGCGGTCTTCGACCAGGACAGCACCATCGCCGAAATCGTCGGGTGGATCGGGCGGGAGTTCGGGCTGCCCGCGTCCGCATCCCCGTCCACGGCCGGGTGATCGCCATGGGATCACACGACACCTGGCCGCCCGTCTACGACGAGACCTGCCTGCCCGATCCGCGGCAGCGCTACTGGTCTCCCCACCTGGAGCAGATGGCGCCGGGCCAGCGGGAGGCGCTGATCCTGCGCAAGCTGCGGGCGGCGGTGCGCTGGGCGGGGGAGCGCTCTCCCTTCTACCGGGAGAAGTGGGAGGCGGCCGGCGTCCACCCGGAGCACCTGCGGAGCCTGGACGATTTTCGGCGCTTCCCCGTGGTGACCAAGGCGGAGCTGCGGCGCGAGCAGGCCGAGTACCCGCCGTTCGGGCGGTACCTGTGCGTGGACCCGTCCGAGGTGCTGCGCATCCACGGGACGTCCGGGACGACGGGCAAGCCTACCGCGTTTGCCGTCGGGCGCGAGGACTGGCGGCGCATCGCCAACGCCCACGCCCGCATCATGTGGGGCATGGGGCTGCGGCCGGCAGACATCATCTTCATCGCGTCGTTCTTCAGCCTCTACATGGGCAGCTGGGGGGCACTCGCCGGCGGCGAGCGGCTGCGCGCCACCTGTTTCCCCTTTGGGGCGGGTGTACCCGGGCAGACGCTGATGGCGGTGCGCTGGCTACTGGACTTACGGCCGACTGCGTTCTACAGCACGCCGTCCTACGCGCTGCACCTGGCGGAGGTGGCTGCTCAGGAAGGCGTGGACCCGCGCGACTTCCGGTTCCGGATCATGTTCTTCTCCGGCGAGCCCGGGGCCAGCATCCCGTCCACGAAGCGCAAGATTCAGGAGACGTTTGGGGCTGCGTGCATCGACAGCGGGAGCATGGCAGAGATGACACCCTGGATGACCAACGGGGAGTGCGAGTTCCGGTGTGGGATGCACCTCTGGCAAGACATCGTGTACTGTGAGGTGTGCGACCCCAGGAGCTTCGAGCCGGTGCCGTTCGGGCACGAGGGAACGCCCGTGTATACGCACCTGGAGCGGACCTCGCAGCCGATGATCCGGCTGGTCTCCGGCGATCTCACCCGCTGGGTCGATGAGGCGTGCGAGTGCGGCCGCACCTACCCTCGCCTGCCGCGGGGCATCTACGGGCGGATCGACGACATGGTTATCATCCGCGGCGAGAACGTTTACCCCAGCGCGATCGAGGACACCCTGCGCGCCATCACAGGGTTCGGCGGGGAGTTCCAGGTGATCATCAGCCGCGAGCGCGCGATGGATGAACTGGTGGTGCGCGTCGAGTGCTCGCTGGAGGCGGCCCGGCAGGCGGAGTTGTCGCGCGGGGCGCTGGATCGGCTGCGTGAGGAGATCGCGACGCGGCTGCGCGCGGCCATCGGGGTGCGGCCGGTGGTAGTGTTGGAGAAACCGGGAACGCTGCCCCGCACGGAGTTCAAGGCGCGCCGGGTGATGGACAACCGCCGGCTGTATGAAGAGGCTGTGGGAGAGGCGCAGTGAGAGTCTTCGTGCTTCGACAGGCTCAGCACGAACGGACAAGCCCAGACGCCGTTCGCCCTGAGGTCCTCGACGGGCGGGGACTCACCCGCGCTGCGGGCTTCGACGGGGCTCAGCGCGAACGGGCATGAGGACCGTGGACATCGACTTTGCCAACCGGCGGCAACTGGCGCGCCTGATCACGCAGGTGGAGAACGACCCCGAGGCCGCCGCGGCCATCGTACGCGCGGTCTGGCCGCGCACGGGGCAGGCGCGCCGGATTGGCATCACCGGGCCGCCCGGGTCCGGCAAGAGCACGGTGGTGGATCAGATCATCGAGCGGGCGCGCGCAGAGGGGGCGCGGGTGGCCGTGATCGCGGTGGACCCGTCCAGCCCGTTCAGCGGCGGGGCAATCCTGGGGGATCGGGTACGCATGCTGCGCCACAGCGGCGATGCCGACGTCTTCATCCGCAGCATGGCCGCGCGCTCCGCTGTCGGCGGGCTGGCCGCGGCGACCCGCGATGCCGCCCACCTGCTGGACGCGTTCGAGTTCGACGTGATCTTGCTGGAGACGGTCGGGGTCGGCCAGAGCGAGCTGGACGTGATGCGCGCCGCCGACACCGTCGTGGTGATCACGGTGCCGGGGCTGGGCGACTCCATCCAGATGCTGAAGGCCGGCGTGCTGGAGATCGCCGACCTGCTGGTGGTGAACAAGGCCGACCGGCCCGGTGCGGACGAGACGGCCATGCACCTGCGCGAGATGCTGCGGATGGCGCCGCCGTCGCCCGGCGCCGTGGGCGCCGTGGGCGCCGTGAGTCCGGCGAGCGCGGTGGCACGGAGCACCTCGCAAGACGTGGAACGTGCCCCGGTGAGCGCGGTAGAATGGAGCACCTCGCAGGACGTGGAACGTGCCCCGGCGAGCGCGGTAGCGGGGGGACACCTTTCTCAAGCGTGGAACGTGGCCTGGGAGATCCCGGTCCTGAAGACCGTGGCGACCGACGGTACGGGGATCGATGCGCTCTGGCAGACGATCCGGCGGCACCGGGAGTTCCTGCGCGAGTCGGGACAACTCGGCGCCCGGCGCCGCCAGCGGGTGGAGCGCGAGGTGCTGGAGAAGGTGGAGCAGGCGCTGGCGGCGCACCTGCGGTCCCGGCTGGCCGGGCAGCCTGGCCTGGGCGAGATCCTGGCACGCGCACGGGCCGGCGACCTCGACCCGCATTCCGCTGCCCGGGCGATCCTCGATCATCTTCTAAAGGGGTGACCGAGTGCGCCCTTTGGAACCCATTGATCTTGTTGTTGCTGTGACCGGCTGGGTCGTGGGCAATATTGTCTTCAAGAATTTTGCGAAACACCTTACGCTCTCTTACGGAGTACTCTTCGCAATGGGCGGGGGGATCCTGGTGCTGCACTTCTGGTGGCTGCCAAAGCACGGCATCAACGGCCTGACGGCCGAACCGTACGACAGATATCTCAAACTGATTGGTAAAGTGAAAGGGAAATGATGTCGCGCATTCAGTCGCTCGCTCCTGACCTCATCCTGATCGACACGCACTACCGCGAGACCCCGCGGGCGATCGGGTCGTATCTGCTGCTGGGTGAGCATCCTGCGCTGATCGAGTCCGGCCCCGCCTCCACGCTGGAGAACCTGCTGGAGGGTGTGCGCCAGGCCGGCGTTGATCCCCGCGACCTCCGGGCCGTTGCCGTCACCCACATCCACCTGGACCATGCCGGCGCCGCGGGGTCCCTGGCGCGGATGTTCCCACACCTGGAGGTCTACGTGCACCCGGTGGGCGCGTCGCACCTCATCGACCCGGCGCGGCTCGTCGCCAGCTCCCGCCGGACATTTGGAGAGGTCTTTGACGCGTGGTTCGGGGAGGTCGTGCCCGTACCCGCGGAGCGCGTCCACGTTCTGCACGACGGCGCACAGATCACGCTGGGGTCGCGCCGGCTGACCGCCCTGGACACCCCCGGCCACGCCCGCCACCACCTGGCCTACTTCGATGAGGCCTCCGGCGATGTCTTCACCGGCGATGTGACAGGTGTGGCCGTGTCTGGGGTGCGCCATGTCCGTGTCCCCACGACGCCTCCCGAGTTCGACCCCGGGGCGTGGCGGGCGTCCATCGCCCGCCTGCGGGCCCTGGGCCTGCGCCGGCTGCTGCCGACACACTTCGGCCCCCACACCTGGATCGACAGCCTGCTTCGACAACTCGAGGAAGGTCTGGACCAGATGGTCGAGATGGGCCGGGAGAGCGCGGATCTGGACGCCGCCACCCTGGCTGCGCGGCTCAAGGAGGCGTCGCTGGTGGAGTTGACACGGGTGGGACACCCGGAGGCGCTCACGACCTACGAGGTGATCGTCGGGAGCGACCTGAGCGCCCAGGGGTTGCTCCGGTTTGTCACCAAGGAGCGCGAGCGAGAAGCTTGATGCGAGCGGCAGGCCAGGCCGTCGGCGGGGCCGGGACCACAACCCGTGAAGGGACTGCGACGAGGTGAGCGCAGCGATGATCATTCCGTACCAGGGGATGGTGCCGCGGATTGCCTCGACCGCCTTCGTGGCCCCGACCGCCGTCATCATCGGCGACGTGACCATCGGTGAAGGGGTCAGCGTCTGGTTCGGCGCGGTGCTGCGCGGCGACGTGGGCCACATCGAGGTGGGTGCCGGGACGGGCATCCAGGATAACGCCGTCATCCACACCACGCCCGACCGTCCCACGATCATCGGCGAGGAGGTCACCGTCGGCCACGGTGCCATCCTGGAGGGCTGCACGGTGGAGCGGCGCGCGCTCATCGGCATGAACGCCGTGATTCTGCGCGATGCCGTCGTCGGCGCGGAGTCGCTGGTCGCCGCGGGGAGCGTGGTCACCGACGGCACGCAGATCCCGCCGCGGCATGTGGCGGCCGGAGCGCCGGCGAAGGTGAGAAAGGAACTCTCAGGAAGCTCGCTGGAGTGGGTCGAGACCACCGCGGAGCATTACCGCGGCCTGGCCCGCACCTATCTGGAGCAGGGGGTGGGGCGTCCGCCCGATCGATGAGGACATCCGTCTATCGCGGTGCCGGCACGTGACGGACGCGCGCCCAGCCCGGGGAGTCCACCACGTTCATCCGCGGTCGGACTCTCGCTCCACCGACGCATCAATGCCTCTCAGAAACCCGCGACGTTCCGGGTTCGTTGCCGCTGCCGAAGCTACATCCGCGCCCGCCTTCAGGGCCTTGCGGTCGACCTTCCCCGTGGGTGTCCGCGGCAGCGCCTCGACGAAGCGCATCTCTCGCGGCGCCTTGTGGGGTGCCAGGCGCCCGCGCATGTGAGCCTGAAGCTCCGCGGTCAGTGATCCGGGGTCGACGCGCCCGCGCGGGTCGCCGGTCACCATGTACGCCACCAACTGCGTGAGCCCGTCCACGGTCTCGCCCACCACGGCGACCTCGCGAACTACCGGGTGCTCCTGCAGACAGTGCTCCACTTCTAGCGGTGCCACCCAGATGCCGCTGATCTTCACCAGATCATCGGCCCGGCCCTGGTACCAGAAGTAGCCGTCGGCGTCGTGGCGGACCAGATCGCCGGTGCGCACCCGGTTGCCCTGGAAAGTGCTCAGGGACTTCTCCCGGTCGCCCCAGTACATGAGCGCGGCGGTCTCGCCCTCCACCCACAGTTCGCCCACCTCGCCGTCGGGCACGGGCCGGCCGTCCGGATCGAGCACCTCCGCCCGGTATCCGGGGACCAGTTGCCCCAGGCTCCCGGGACGGACCGCGCCGTGGCGGTTCGAGATGTAGATGTGGTACAGCTCGCTCGACCCGATGCCGTCCAGGATCTCCACGCCGAATGCCTGCTTCCACTGGTGGTAGACCTCCGCCGGCAACGCCTCGCCCGCAGAGGTGCAGAGGCGCAGGCCACTGAGGTCGGGCCGGTGCGCGTCCGGGTGCCGGGCCATGGCGTTGATCATAGTCGGCACCTGGATCATGATGGTCGGCCGGTGCTGCGCGATCAATTCAAACAACCGCTCCGGCGTAGACCGCTCGGGGAAGACCACCGCCGCGGCCCCCACGCCGAAGGGGAAGAGCACGGCGCAGTCCCGGGCGTAACCGAAGAAGAGCTTGGGGACCGGCAGCACGATGTCGTCGGGCCGGTAGCCTAGCACGCCCAGGGCGTAGTTGCGGAAGCTCAGGTACGGCGCGTAGTGGGCATGCACCGCACCCTTGGGCGCGCCCGTGGTGCCGGTGGTGAACTTCCACAGCGCGATGTCGTCCTTCGACGTGTGGGCAGCCTCCAGATTCTCGGGCGCGGACGCCACGAGTTTCTGGAAGGAGGCTTCATTCGGCCGCAGGTCTTCCGCGGTTCCGACGACCAGCACGCGGCGGAGGAAGGGGCAGGAGGGAGCGACGGAGCGGATCTTCTCCAGCGTCGTTCGGTCCACCACCGCGATCCGCGCCCGGGTGTAGTTCAGGAAATACTCGTAGTCCTTAGGTTGCAGGAAGGTGTATGCTTCGGCGGTGACTGCGCCGATCTTCACCACCGCGTACCACGTCGCCACGAACTCCACGCCGTCGCCGAGGGCGAGCAGAACACGCTGCTCCTGCTCCACGCCCAGGCTGCGC
>JACQTN010000003.1 GCA_016210785.1 Armatimonadota bacterium | reverse complement strand
CCGGCTGAGGGCGGGCGTGTGCAAGATCTGCTCCAGCGGCGCCTCGGCCTCCAGCGCCGTCTCCACGAGCCGGAGCCCCTCGATCAGGAACCGCCCCGTCTCGTCACGGTGTCTCCGCTGGTGCAGCCCGCGCAGCGACCTGATGAGAGGATTGCGCGGGCTGGTGATCATCGGAGGAGTTCTTCCAGCCGCGTGAGCTGGCGGTTCGGGCCGACGACGATCAACACGTCCCCCACCCGCAGGCTCGTGTCCGCGCCCGGCGAGATGATGAGATCGGCGCCGCGCCGGATCAGCAGGACGCTGACGCCGAACCGTGTGCGCAGCGCCAGGTTGCGGAGAGTCTGCCCGCTCAGCTTCTCGGGAACGCGTACCTCTTCCACGCCGATCTCCGGCGTCAGCTCGAGGTAGTCCAGGACGTTGGCGGAGCCGAGCATGTGCGCCAGGCGGATCCCCATGTCCCGCTCCGGCCGCACCACCAGGTCCGCCCCCACGCGCTCCAGCACCTTGGCCTGCAGCTCGTTGACCGCCTTGGCCACCACGCGGGGCACCTTCAGCTCCTTGAGGATCAGCGTGGTGAGGATGCTCTCCTGGGTGTCCACGCCGATGGCCACGATCACCGTCTCGAAGTTGGTGATCCCCACCTGCCTGAGCGCCTCGGGGTCGGTGGCGTCGATCTGCACGGCGCGTGCCACGTGCGTGGCCACGTGGGCCACGGCCTGCTCATTCTTGTCGATGGCCAGCACCGTGTGCCCCAGGCTCGTCAGCTCGTGGGCCACGCTGGACCCAAACCGCCCCAGTCCGATCACCGCGTAATCCCCCATCGGTCCGTCTCCTTCTTCCCAGCCCCCGGGCGTACCTGCGAGAAGCGCGTCTTGGAAATCCACGCTTCGTGCATGCGCAGGCCCGGCTTCGCCGAGGCCGAGCATCACCCGTATGTCGGATGCCCCACCGTCGCGGGTGGGGGTTCGTGGGGGAGGCGAAGGGCCTCCCCCGGTTGGACGCTTGGTGGAGGGTGAAGTGGCGTAAAGCCAGTTCACCCAACCTTTCCTGGCTAGCCGACCAAAACTGATTCCTCCGGATACCGCACCAGCACCCGCCGCTGCCGGCCCCTCAGCGCCAGCACCAGCGTCAGCAGCCCGACGCGCCCGCCGAAGACCGTCAGCATCACGATGATCTTGCCGGCCGCTGGCAGGTGGGGGGTGATGCCGGTGGAGAGCCCCACGGTGCCGAAGGCGGACACGATTTCGAGCAGCGCGGGCAAGAACCCGGCCTTCGGCTGCACCAGCGTGAGCGCCACGGCCATGGTGAAGACAAACGCGATGGAAATCAGCACGATGGTCAGCGCCTTGTAGATGACCAGGGGTGGGATGCGGCGGCTGAACAGGTCGGCGTCCTGGTAGCCGCGCACCACGGCCAGGATGGGCGCGAACAGCGAGCTGAAGGTGGTGGTCTTGATGCCGCCCCCGGTGCCGCCGGGCGAGGCCCCGATGAACATCAGCGCGACGACGATGAACAGGGCGGGCTCGCTCATCTTGCCGATGTCCACCGTGTTGAACCCCGCGGTCCGCGGCGTCACGCTCTGGAAGTAAGCGGCCAGCAGCCGGCCCGGCCACGACAGCCGCCCCAAGGTGTTGGGGTTCCGCCCCTCCAGCAGCAGGATGAGGACGGTGCCCGCCGCGATGAGCCCGAAAGTAGTGACCAGGACGATCATGGCGTGCAGCGACGGCCGCCGGCCGGGGCGGCGCAGCGATGGAAGCTCCAGCAGGACGATGTACCCCAGGCCGCCCACGATGATGAGGGACGTGATGATGAGATTCACCGCGGTGTCGTTCACGTATCCGGTGAGGCTGCGGAACCCGCCCATCAGGTCGAACCCGGCATTGTTGAACGCCGAGACGGCGTGGAAGATGCCGTAGTAGATACCCTTCCCCAGTCCGAACTCCGGAATCCACCGCAGTGCCAGCAGCGCCGCGCCCGTTCCCTCGATGACCAGCGTGATCAGCAGGATCGAGCGCGTGAGGCGGACCACACCCCCCGGGCGGTCCAGCCCGTAGGCCTCCTGCAGGGCGAGCCGGCCCTGCAGGCCGATGCGACGTCCGAACAGAAGTGCCAGCAGCGTGGCCGCGGCCATGTACCCCAGACCGCCCAACTGGATCAGCGCCAGGATCACGAGCTGCCCAAACCGAGAGTAGTGGTCGGCCGTGTCCACCACCACCAGGCCGGTCACGCAGGTGGCGGAGGTGGCGGTGAACAGCGCGTCCAGGAAGGGCGTCCCCTGCCCGGTGCTGGAGGCGATGGGCAAAGACAGCAGGATCCCGCCGGCCAGGATGACGCTGGCGAACCCGACGGTGATGGTCTGCGCGGGGCTAAGTTCGAACCGGGGCAGGATGAACCGCTGCGGCAGCTCGAGGGCTCGAGCCATAAGCCGTCAGGAGGTCTTCATGGCCTCCTTGGCGCGGGCCACCAGCCCGGCAAAGGCGGCAGCGTCGCGCACGGCGAGATCCGCCAGCACCTTGCGGTCCAGGGCCACGCCGGCACGGCGCAGCGCGCCCACTAATTGGCTGTAGGTGAGACCGTGGGAACGCGCCGCGGCGTTGATGCGGGCCACCCACAACCGGCGAAAGTCGCGCCGGCGCTGCCGCCGCCCCCGGTAGGCCGCGAACAGCGCGCGGATGACGTACTGGTGGGCCAGCTTGTACCAGCGGCTGTGCCCGCCGCGGAACCCCCTCGCGAGCTTGAGGACTTTCTTGTGCCGCCGGCGGGCGGTCACTCCTCGCTTCACGCGTGCCATGATCGCTCACCGTGCCTTTCCGAAACCCCGAAACACCCCTTTATCGCCTGTACGGAAGCAGCCGGGCGATCTCCGCTTCGTTGGCCCGGTGCACGGACACCTGGCTCTGGAGCGACCGCATGCGACTGCCGCTCTTCTTCACCCGGAAGTGCCCGGTCATCTGACGCCGGCGCATCAGTCGCCCGCTTCCGGTGACCTTGAACCGCTTCGCGGCTCCCTGGTGTGTCTTGACCCTGCTCATCAGCCGTCGATCCTCCGTGCCCCGTCACGCCGGCGCCGGGCTCGACCCTGCGCCGCCGCTCCCCTTCTTGGGGGTGATGATCATCACCATGTTGCGCCCCTCGAACTGGGGGTTGCGCTCCATGGTCCCCACGTCGGCCACGATCTCGGCCATCCGGCGCAGGAGCAGCTCGCCCACCTTCGGGTGGGCCATCTCCCGCCCGCGGAACCACATGGAGACCTTGACCTTGTTGCCTTCCTGGAGGAACCGCTGGACGTGACGCGCCTTCACCTGGAAGTCGTGCTCGCCGATCTTGGGGCTCATCCGCATCCCCTTGACCTCGACGTGGCGCGCCTTCTTCTGCGCCTCCCGGGTGTGCTTGCTCTCCTCGTACTTGTACCGCCCGAAGTCCATGATCTTGCAGACAGGCGGCTGGGCGGTAGGGGCGATCTCCACCAAGTCGAGACCCTGCTCCTGGGCGAGCCGCAGGGCGTCGCGCGGCGCCATGATCCCGAGCTGTGCCCCGTCGGGACCGATCACCCGGATCTCCCGGGCGCGGATTCGCTCGTTCATCCGGATCTGTCTATCGATTCCTCCTCGCCTCCCTCTCCACTGCCCGGGCACTCGCGCGCCGAGTTCCCGGGACCACGGGTATGCCGCCCCCACACAACGAGGCGGCGCGATCAGGTCCGAACGAAAGAGGGATGGCACCCACCATCCCTCGCGGGCCCCGCGCCCTCCAGAGCATACCATACCGACCAACCCCCGTCAACGCCCGTGCGCCCGCATTCGCCCGCATTCCGATCTCCCCGGGAGCGGCCATCCAGGAAGCGGGACGCCCGCTCCCGAACTGTTTGACCGCCCGGAACTGGCGAGTTCCGGCCGTGCGTGTGTGGGAGTGATACGAGGGTGGTTCCCTGGATTCTCCTCCTGACTCTCGCGGCCGCGCTACCCGGCGCGGCATCTTCTCGCGGGGCCTCCTCGCGCGCCGGCCCCCTGCACCGACCCGACTTCCGCCCGCATATCGTGGCCGCCGCGGAGTATATCGTGCGCTGCCAGGATCCCGCGGGCGCCATTCGCGATGCGTGGGACTCCAGCGCCATCAACATGGACAACAACATGGGGTACGCACTGGCCGGCCTGGCTGCGGCGTACACGGCCACGGGCGACGGGCGCTATCTGGAAGCGATGCGGCGGGGCCTGGAGTGGCTGGCCGGCGTGCAGGACGCCGACGGCGCCTGGCATTGGGGCTACCGGTCCCTCGGATCGGCACCGGCGCCGGCGCCGACGCCGCCCGCGGAGCCCGGCCGTGCCGTCCCCGGAACGCGCGGCTTGCTGGGGACCGCCGAACCGCGCGGCCGGCGCGCGCCGCAGGATGTCGTGGAGCCGACCGTGCGCGTTCCCTCCGGCATCTCCGTGCGGGGCACTCTCTACTCGCCCTTCGTCGGCGCGCAGTACCTGAGGGAAGGCATCACCGGCATTCGCAGCGTCGACGCGATCCAGGCGTACTTCCCGTACGCGCTGTACCTGTACGCGGAGATGAGTGGCGACGAAGCGACCCGGGACGCGCTGCTCCCCGCGGCGCGGCGGGCCATCGCCCACCTGATGGCCCACAACCACGATGGCACCTTCTTCTACAGCTCGTGGCGGGAAGTGGCCGGCCGGTGGGTCAGACTGGACCGGAGGTTCTCCGCCGGCCAGGCGGACGTCTACCTGGGGCTGCGGGCCATGTGGCGGCTCACCGGTGAGCGCGAGTTCGTGGCGCACGCGGAGCGCCTGCGCACCAGAATCGGCGAGCTGTGGACGGGGACGCACTGGATGGAGGCATTAGAGGCACCGCGCCCCTACCGCTTCAGCCATGGCTATCTGCCCTACGTCTTCGCCACCACCCGGGGGCTCGCGTGGCTGGCGGAGAACCTGGACGACACCACCATCGCGCTGGCCGCCCTTGCCCTGGGGTTGACCACCAGCGGGTTCGAGGCGGCCTCGATCATGGGGCGCCTGGCGGACCGGCAGGGACACCTGGGAGGGCTTGCTTTCGGGTCGCGCCCGCCCTTCACCACCTACTCCTACACCGGCGATACCGCCTTCGCCATCCTGGCCTGGGCGGGCACGCGCCGACTCATCCCGTAGCGCTGGCAGTTTTCCGTTCGGGCTGAGTCTGTCGAAGCCCGCGCGTGAGAGCCCGCTGCGCGCACCCTTCGACAGGCGCGCGCTTCATCGTGCAACTTGCTTCATCCGTTCCGTCTAGGCCACTCAGCGGATAGCTCAGGGTGAACGGGTTTTCTCGGACGCGCTCCTGGCCACAGCGGGTACGGGAGATGTGCAGATGGAGGATGGCGCGTGCGGTGCGTCTGGAGGCGAAAGAAACGCGGTGAGCGCTGCCTGCGCAGTGCCCACCGCGTTGACCGGCTCGATCTGCGGCTTACTTCTTCTTCTTGGCCTTCTTCAGCACCTTCTTCGCAGGTGCCTTCTTCTTCTTCATGGCCGTCCTCGTCCCCCCTTTCTGCACCCTCGAGAGCAGGATCCTCAAGTGTGCGTGTCTATCGGGCTTGCCTATTCGACACCGCACACATGTTTTCCTGCTTTCGGACGAGGCGATCACACCGTCGTCATTCGTTCCATGCCGAATCCAGGTTCGAAGGGGTGATCAGTGACGGGAGGCGTCCGCCGTGGCCATCGCCGATCGAAAGACGGCGACCGCCTCCTCCACGTCTCCCCCCGCCACGTGCCGGTGCGTCACCAACCGCAGCTTGCGCGCGGAGACGCGGTTGGCCCGCACGCCGTGACGCTCCACCCGCTGCACCAGCCCGGCGGCGTCCAGGTCCGCGGCGCGCACCTCCACCATGACGATGTTGCTGTGCACCGCCTCCATGTCCACGAACAGCCCGGGGATGGCGCCGATCCCCTCCGCCAGCATCCGGGCGTGCCGGTGATCCTCGGCCAGCCGGTCCACCATCTTCTCCAGCGCCACGATCCCCGCAGCCGCCAGCTCGCCGGCCTGCCGCATGCCGCCACCTACCATCTTCCGGTAGAAGCGCGCCCGCTCGATGAAGGCCCGGCTGCCGCACAGCATGGACCCCACCGGGGCGCTCAGGCCCTTGGACAGGCAGAACATCACCGAATCCACGGACGCCGCCACCTCCCGGGCGTCCACGCCCAGGGCCACGGCGGCGTTGAAGATGCGCGCGCCGTCCAGGTGCACGGCGATCCCGCGGCCGCGGGCCGCCGCGCAGGTCTCCCGCAGCGCCGGCACCGGGGTCACCGTGCCACCCGCCCGGTTGTGGGTGTTCTCCAGGCACACCAGGCGCGTGGCGGCAAAGTGGACGTTGGGGGGCCGCAGGACCGATTCCAGTTGCACGGCCGTGATGTGCCCCCGCACTCCGTGGATGGGATGCGGGATCGCGCCGGCCAGCGCCGACATCCCGCCCGACTCCAGCGAGTAGGTGTGGGACTCCGCCTCCACCACCACTTCGTCGCCGCGCTGGCAGTGGGTCAGCAACGCCACCAGGTTCCCCATGGTGCCGCTGGCCACGAACAGAGACGCCTCCTTGCCCACGCGCTGGGCGGCCAGGGCCTCCAGCGCGTTCACCGTGGGATCCTCGCCGTAGACGTCGTCGCCCACGGGGGCGCGGGCCATGGCCTCGCTCATCTCCTCGGTGGGCCGGGTGACGGTGTCGCTGCGCAGATCGATGGTCCGTTCCATGGTCTCCGTCCTCACTCTTCACTCTTCGCCGCGGCCGCGGGCGGCCTGGTAGAGCCCGATGCCCTTGCCGCTGATGACCGACGCGATGTATCCCATCAGAAACACGAAGATGGCTCGCAGCAAGACTTTGATGGCGAGCTCGGTCAACTGCGGACCCGCCACCGGGGCGAGGGACGTGATGGGCCCGGCGACCACCAGGTCGCGGTAGGCGATGTAGAAGACCACCGCCAGCAGCGCGATCCCGAACACGAAGACCGCGATGCCCAGCCAGCGTCCCGGCGGGTCTCCCGCCTGCCGGGTTGTCTCCATCACTTCCTCCTCGACGGCGCGCGGCGCGTCACGTGTGGCCATGGATTCTCCTCCCACGAGAGAAACGGCCCGTCCGGCCTTCCGGGTTCAAAAGCGGGCGCCCCGGAGCGCCGTGGCGCACAGGCAGGTCCGCTCGGACAGGATGGCGGGGATCATCGTCAGGATCAACTCGCGCAGCCGCCCGATGTTGGCCTGGAACTGCCGGATGACCTCGTCGTGCGTGACGGGCTCCACGGAAGGATCGCCCTCCACGCCGACATCATAGTCTGTGATGAGCGAGATGTTCGTGTAGCAGATCTCCAGCTCCCGGGCCAGCACGCACTCCGGAAACTGCGTCATGTTGATGACCTCCCACCCCTGGTTGCGAAACCACGTGCTCTCCGCCCTGGTGCTGAAGCGCGGCCCCTGGATCACCACCACGGTTCCGCTCTCGCGCACCGGCAGGCCCAGCCGCCTGGCCGTGGCGATGGCCAGGCCGCGCAGCGTGGGACAGTAGGGCTCCGCGCCGCTGATGTGGGTGGTGATCGGACCGTCGTAGAAGGTGCTGATGCGGCCCGTGGTGCGGTCCACGAACTGGTCCACGACGACGAAGTCTCCCGGCCGGACGTGGGGCTGCAGGCTGCCGGCCGCGGTGGGGGCGATGATGCGGGTCACGCCCAGCGCCTTCATGGCGTACAGGTTGGCCCGGTAGTTGATCATGTGCGGCGGCACGTGGTGGCGGCGGTTGTGGCGGGGCAGGAACGCCACGCGGCGACCCGCCACGTCGCCGATGGTGATCATGTCGCTGGGCGCGCCGTAGGGCGTCTCGACGGTGACCTCCTCCACGTGCTCCAGAAAAGTGTAGAACCCTGAACCCCCAAAAACTCCGATCTCTGCGCTGGCCACCGGTGATCCCTCACTGGAGTTGATGCGTCCCGCGATGGTCCCGTCTCTAGTTCGGCCCGAATCCGGGAAATCCCTTGGCCGGGCACGCTTCGACGCGCTCCACCAGCGCGGGCCGGATGCTGCCGGCCTGCCCGCGCAGCACGACCCGTGCCTCCGCGTCCGCCGGCGTGGGCTCGGCGTTGACGATGAGCAGGGCCGCGCCGTGGGCGGCGGCTACGCCGGGCAGGAACGACACCGGCGTCACCTGCAGCGACGACCCCACCACCACCAGCAGGTCGCACCGCCGGCACGCTTCCTCCGCCGCCTGGTACGCGTCTGGCGGCAGCATCTCCTCAAACAGGACCACATTAGGCTTGAGCTTCCCGTTGCAGCGCCAGCAGGTGGGCAGCGTCCCCGCGTCGAGCTGGTCCTCCAGCACGCGGATGGACACCACCGTGCGGCACGACACGCACACCGCCTCGCGGAGGTTGCCGTGGACCTCCACGACATCCGCAGCCCCCGCCGCCTGGTGCAACCCATCCACGTTCTGCGTGATGATCGTGCGCAGCCGGCCGATCCGCTGCAGGTACGCCAGCGCCAGGTGCGCCGGGTTGGGCCGCGCGTGCCGCAGCAACGCCAGCCGCTCGCGGTAGAACTCGTAGAAGACCTCCGGCGTGCGGTGAAACGCGGTGAGGGTGGCGACGCGCATCGGGTCCAACTTCTGCCACAACCCGTCCCGGGAGCGGAAGTCGGGGAGCCCGGACTCGGTGCTGATGCCGGCGCCGGTGAGGGCCACCCCGTGCCGGCATGCCGCCACCAGGCGTGCCGCGGAGACGATCTGCGCGGGATCTGGGAGCGGTCCGGTCATGGAAGCGCGGCAGCCGCCGGCGTGGTGAGGTTGTGCCGCGCAGAGGGCATGGGTGCGGCGCGTCAGGAGGACCGGGAGCGATCGGAGGGATCGCGCCGGGATTCGTCCATGGCTTTCAGCCTGGCGATGTACAGGCGCGCGGCGTGCTCCATGGAGGCGACCTGGATGCCGGACGCCTGCTCCGTCTCGCCCAGGCGCCACCGATCCGCCTCTTCGTAGAGGTGATCCTCCGCGGCCTCCGCCGGCGCCGGCGGCTGCCCGCGCAGCCGCCCAGCGACGGTGGCGGCCGCCTCGGCCACGAACTGTGTGAGGGCCGGCACCCGCCGCACCGCCACCTCCGCCACCAGCAGGGCCGCGGCTGACGCGGCGAACCAGGGCCACGCGTCCCGGTGGTCGCGCGTGCCCGCGGGCGCCGGCGCCGCGGCCTGGCGCGGCTCGCTGAGGATCCGGCCGCCGGTCACCTCCACCAGGTGCGCCAGCAGCGGACGGTTCACGCCGCGCTCGCGGAACTCCGGCGAGTAGCTGGCCACCAGCCCCGCGGATCGCGCGCCGACCACGCGGCCGTCGCGCCGGGCCTCCACCGTGGCCGCGTACGCCCCCGTCTCCGCCAGGGGAATGACCGCCTCGTAGCGCCCGGGCGCGACCTGCTCCAGGGTGACGCGCGCCGCCTGCCCGGAAGGGGAGACCAGGCGCGCGCTCGCGTCGAGATCGGTGATGAGATCGCCGGCCGGCGTGCGGGCGTCCAGCACCAGCCGGCCCGTGGCCCCCTCCACGTCCGACAGCAGGTGGAGGTTCCCGCCCGCGTCGCGCATCGCCCATCGCACCATCTGCGACCATGCGCGCGCACCGTCGCGCCAGCGCACCCAGTCCGCGGCCCAGCGCGGCCGCGCATCGGAGGTAAAAGCCACGGCGCGTCCCAGCCCATAGTGCCACGACGCCAGCACGGGATCGTCGTGGTGCGAGACGAGATGCACGTCCGCGGCCGCCTTGGGCGCCGTGGCCACGTAGCCGCGCAACTGCGGCAGGCTCCTCATGCCGGGAAGCATGGGGATGTCGCCTGCCGCGCGCGGGATGAACGGCTCTTCAATCAGATAGGCGCGAGAGGCCAGCAGCGCTTCCGCGGTGAAGATCTGTGGCACGGTGTAGGGATCCTTGGCATGGTAGTACCGGCCCTGGCCCCAGCGCGAGATCGACCGCATCAACTGCACGTCGGCGTCGGTGCCGATGGCCACCGACGTGACGGTGATCTGGTCGCGCGCCATGGCCGTCACCAGCCGCTGGAAGTCGCCGGGATCGGTCTGCCCGTCGCTGAGCGCGATGACGTGTTTGATCTTGGCCGCGGCGCGCCTGAGGTAGGTGTGCGCCGCCTCCAGGGCCGGGTACATGTTGGTCCCGCCGCCCGCCTTCAGGCGTGAGACTTGGTCGAGAATGCGCTGGCGCTCGCGGGCCTGGATCGGGGGCACCAGCCAGCGGTGCTCCTGGTCAAAGGCGATCACGCCGATCAGGTCGCGCTCGCCCAGGAGATCCACGACCGCCAGCGCGGTCTCCTTGGCCAGCTCCACCTTGGCCAGCTCGTTGCCGAAACTACCCATGCTGCCCGACGCGTCGATCACCAGCAGGATGGCCATGCTGGGGATCGCCAGCCGGTGGCGGACGTCCATGCTCACCGGGAGCACCTGCTCCAGCGGGGTGTGCGCGTAGCCGCCGATGCCGAAGCTCTGCGGACCGCCGATGGCCACCAGCCCGCCGCCCAGGGTCCCCACGTAGTCGCGCAGCGCGGCCATCTGCGCCGGCGAGAGCACCGTCGCCGGCACGTCGTCCAGCACCACGGCGTCGTACCCCTGCAGGTCAGCGGCGCGGGACGGCAGCGCGTCGCCCGCGCGGCGCACCACCCGCAGCCCCTGGGAGACGAGCATGGCGGCGAGCGGCCCT
>JACQTN010000188.1 GCA_016210785.1 Armatimonadota bacterium | reverse complement strand
GGCGTCTGCCACGTTGTGCAAGGAGTTTGCTGACCTGGCACCGCCCACTCAGCTTCTGAGCGCCTGCGGGCCGGCGCCCTCGCCGGGAGAAGGCGCGCCCTCCTGCCGCGCCGCCCCCGGCTCCCGGACCGGCTCCCCGGCATACAGGGCCATGCGGGGAAACGACAACGCGATTCCCATCTGGTCGAAGGTCCGCTTGATCCGCCGGCGCAACTCCCTCTCCACGGCCCAGCGCTTGAGCGGCACCGTCTTCATCGCCGCGCGGATGACGATGGCGGACTCGGCGAACCGCTCGATGCCCATGACGTCCATCGGCTCCAGGATGTGGGGCGCAAACTCTGGATCGCGCATCACGCCCGCGCCGATGTCCC
The DNA here is from genome assembly GCA_016210785.1 of Armatimonadota bacterium. Lineage (GTDB taxonomy): Bacteria > Sysuimicrobiota > Sysuimicrobiia > Sysuimicrobiales > JACQTN01 > JACQTN01. The sequence goes on along the minus strand of JACQTN010000188.1, from coordinate 6,368 downwards.
GCAGGATGCCCATCACCCGGTCGGCGTCCTCGGCGTAGGCCACGGCCACGTCTACCACCGCCCGCGCCCACTCCCGCGTCAGGTTGGTGACGCGGGAGACGGTGCCGTTGGGGATGATGTGCACCGCGCCCTCCAGATCGCGCAGGATGATGGTCCGCAGGTTGATGGCCTCCACGGAGCCCGCCACGTCGCCGATGCGCACCACATCCCCCACGCGCACCTGGTTCTCCAGCAGCAGGAAGAACCCGCTCACCGCATCGCGCACCAGGTGTTGGGCGCCGAAGCCGATGGCCAGGCCGCCGATGCCGGCCGCCGCCAGCAGCGGGCGCACGTCCACCCGCAGTTCGTCCAGGATGGTCAGGACCGCCACCGTGACCACCACCATCACCGCGGCCTTGCGCACCAGGGCACCCAGCGTCCTCGCCCGCCGCTGCTGCTCGGTGAGCGGTCCCTCCTGCGGGCGGATCAGGTGGGCTTCCAGACGCGCCACGCTGGAGACCACGAGCCGGGTGATCAGGTACGCGGCGCCGGCGATCAGGACGATGCGCACGCCTGCGCTCGACGCCCAGGTGAGGATGCGGTCCACGGGGATCGACATGCTCACGCTCCACGGATGGACGTGCGGGTCCGGACACTTGCGGAGGCCGGGCCCGGCGCTCCCGGCGCGCCGACCGCGGCCGCCCAGGGAACGGTCAAAGACGGCGAGCTACGCGCCGCTGTCATCCGGCTCGTCCTCGATGCGGACGACCTTCAGGAAATTGGTCGTGCCCGATACGCCCACGGGGAACCCGGCCGTGATGATGACCGAGTCGCCGGGCCTCGCCACGCCAATGCGGCGCGCTGCGGCCGCGGCCTGGGCCACCTGCTCGTCGATGTCCCTGGCCCGCTCCGTCAGCACGGGGAAGACGCCCCAGGACAGGCACATCTGCCGCAGCGTGCGCTCGCTGGGCGTGATCCCCAGGATGGGCGCGCGCGGCCGGAAGCGGGCCACCCGGCGGGCCGTGCTGCCGGAGTGGGTGCAGGCCACGATGGCCGCCGCGCCGATGGTGGCCGCGGCCTGGCAGGCCGCGGAGGCCACCGCCTCCGCGGTCTCGGGCACCGTGCCCCGCGCCCGCTCGCGCAGCAGCAACTCGTAGGGCAGGGCGGACTCCGCCCGCCGCGCGATCTGGGCCATCACCGCCACCGCTTCCACCGGATGCCGGCCGATGGCGGTCTCCCCTGACAGCATCAAGGCGTCGGTGCCGTCGAAGACGGCGTTGGCCACGTCGGCCGCCTCGGCGCGGGTCGGCCGGGGGTGCTCGATCATGCTCTCCAGCATCTGGGTGGCGGTGATGACCGGCTTGCCCGCCCGGTTGCAGATGGCGATGATCTCCTTCTGGATGACGGGCACGTCCTCCACGGAGGTCTCCACCGCCAGGTCGCCGCGCGCCACCATCACGGCGTCAGCCGCCTGCACGATCTCGTCGATCCGCTCCACGGCCACTCGCCGCTCGATCTTGGCCACCAGGCCGACCTCCATGCCGCGCTGCCGGAGCCACTCGCGCACGCGGAGGATGTCATCCCCGCTCTCCAGGAAGGACAGGCCGACGAAGTCCACCCCCTGCTCGATGGCAAACTGGAGATGGCGATAATCTTCGCTGGTCACCGCGGCGACGCTGAGGCGGATGCCGGGGAGGTTGATGCCGGCGTGCTGGCGGAGCTGGCCGCCGCCGCTTACCACGCAGGCGACGCCCGCGTCCTCCATGGACTCCACGACCAGGGTGATCTCGCCGTCCTGCAGGAACACCGTGTCGCCCGGTTTGAGGTCGGTGGCCAGGTGGGGATACGCCACCGGGATGTGGCCGGCGTCCCCCTCGCCCGGCTGCGTGGTGAGCACCACGCGCTGACCCTCCGCCAGATCCGCACGCCCACCCCGCAGCCGCCCGGTCCGAAGCTTGGGACCCGGGAGATCGGCCAGAGTGGCCACCGTCTGTCCCACCCCCCCGGCCGCCTGCTGCACGGCGGCGATGGCCGCCGCGTGGTCCTCCGGCGTCCCATGGGAGAAATTCAGCCGGGCCACATCCATGCCGGCGACGATCAGCCCGCGAAGGGTCGCCGAAGCCAGGGACGCGGGGCCGAGGGTGCAGACGATCTTGGTGCGGTGCTGGAAATTCAACGGCACGGCTCCTTCCGGAAATCTCCTCCTTCAATTCGCCGCGGGCCCAGCGCATCCTTGCCCGCGCCCGATCCGGTCCACACGCCCGGCGATGACAAGATCGGTCCGCGATGAACGGCGGTCGCGCCCCGTGCGAGTACCGGTGGGGATAGAATAGTTTCACTATATCTCGATTGATTTACATATATTCTCAGGGCTCTTCCGGGATTGGCCCCGTGCGAAAGGACTTTCCGCGGGTCCCGCCGTATGTTATACGAACATCTCCGAACGGGACGCAAGGCGGGAGGCCCTATGGAGCAGCGAGTTGAGGCGCGCTCAGAGGAACAGCCGGAGGGGCAGCGGTCTCCGGAGGAACAGCGGTTCTCGTTTGCCAAGTTCGCGAGCCACTCCTTCTTCACGGAAGTGAATCGGTGGCTCGTGGAACACGTGGGGCCGCTCCGGGACCGCCTCGTGGTGGACCTGGGGTGTGGTCCCGGCGCGGTCACCACCCTCATCCTCGAGCGGATGGAACGACAGGGGCGGGGGAAAGTGTTCGCCGTGGATCCCTCCCTGGTGGAGCTGGGCAAGGCGCGCCAGCGCATCACCTCCGAGGTGGTCTCCTTCATCCAGGGGAGCGCCGAGGAGATCTCGCGACTGGTGCCGCCGGTGCACGTGGTGTTGTTCTGCAACGCCATCCATCTGGTGGCCAACAAGCAGCGCGTGATCGAAGAGATCCGTCGGGCGCTGCTGCCCGGCGGGGTCCTGGCCTTCAACTCCACCTTCTTCGCCGGCTGCTATCACAGGGGCACCGACCGGTTTTGGCGGGTATGGCTGGTGCGGGCCCTGCAGTACCTGAAAGAGAAGCGTGTCACGGTGAGCCGCGAGGCCAAGGCGCTGGCCATGCAGTGGCTGACGCCCGAGCACTACCGCGACCTGCTGCAGCAGGCCGGCTTCACCGACGTGCAGATGGAGATGCAGGTCGTGGACATGAACTGCCAGAGCCTGGAGGACATCAGCGAGTTCTCCATGTTCATCGAGGGGGCCCTCCCCGGCATCCCGCTGGACCTGGCGTCAGAAGCGCTCAAAGCCGGCGTGCGGCGGGCGTTCGACGACATGCATCTCACCACGGTGCCCCGGAACTGGCTGCAGGTGCTGGCGCGAACGTAACATCCTGCGGACGCGAGAAAGCGGAGAGGGAGGGGCAGCCGCCCTCCCCCTCCGCTTTCTCGCGTCGATACCTCTCTGCTCAGCGTCGCTACCGCCCGGATCAGCGCAGTCCCAGCATCGCCCCCAGATTCGCGCCCGCGTCGCGGCGGGGCGCGATCTTGCCCTGCGGCGAGGTGAGCAGCACCGTCACCGCCGGGCCGTAGCCTGCCTGCGGGCTGTCGCCCGTGCTCACCACACCGATGGTCAGGGCCCCTTTCCGGTAGCAGTTGCTGAAGGTGCAGTCGTAGTCGCGCAGGGCGACCACGTCGCCCAGGCGCAGGGTGGCGAGCCCGTGCGCGGCGAGGGCATCGCGATCCTGGCTCTGGATGGCCACGGATCCGGCCTCGCTGGAAAGCCCCGCTCCGGCGCCTACCAGGTGCGGTGGTACCTCCGCGGCCACGCGCACCGCGAGCCGGTCTCCCTCCACCCCCGCGGCGATGGCGTCCAGCACCCGCGGGGCGATCCCCTTGGCGACGACCTCCGGGCACCCCGCCACCTCCAGGCCGAGGCCGACGGCCTTCACCTGCACCCGGTCGCCCACCGCGAGGCGCTCCAGCACGTCGGGCGGGAAGTCCACGATGAGATGCTCGGCAAAGCGCCCGTGCTTGCCGATCACCACGCCTTTCGCCCCGCGGGCATCGCCGGTGGCCACCGTCGCCTCGTTGCCCACGCACGAGTAGGTGAGCAGAGCACGGTTGGCCCCATCGTCGCGGTGGCGGATGCTCGCTCCGGGCTCCACGCGGTTGGCCACCCACCCCAAGGCCGGATCGCCCACGCGCACGTTGTAGGTGATCCCGCCCCACAGGGACAACAGCTTCGTTTCCCCACCGTCGGTGGGCGTGTACGGCGAGTCCACGACGCCGCGCGCCACGGTGAGCGAGGCAGGCATCACCTCGCCCAGCACCGAGATCTGCACCAGCCGGCCCGCGTTGGTGGTGATCATCGACGCACCTCCCGCCCCGCCGTGGTGCGCCACTCCCGCAGCCCCAGCATGGTGGCCAGGTTGGCGCGGTCGTCCATCACCGGCTCGATGCGCCCGGACGGTGAGGTCATCACCGTCCCGATGCCGGGACCGTGTCCCGGCCGCGGCGAGTCGCCGTGGATGACGATGCCGATGGTCACGGCGCCCTTGCGGTATCCGCGCCACCCGCTGTGGTCCTGGTCCTGGATGGCGACCAGGTCGCCCAGCCGCAGGCGGTCCAGGCCGTGCGCCGCGTACGTGGCCCAGTCGCCGCTCATCAGGTCGCAGTCCACGTAGTCGGCTGGCAGCTCCATCCCCGAGCCCATCATCTCCGCGGGGATCGTGGCGGCCACCGGCACGCGCAGCCGGCCGTCCGGACCCTCGGTGATCCCCATGGCGTCCAGGAAGCGCGGGCTGCAGCACTTGAGGCGCACGTCAGGGTGGTCGAGCAGCGCCAGGCCGGTGCCCCACGTCTTGATGAGGATGCGGTCGCCGACAGCCAGCTGCTCGAGCACGGCATCGGGGAAGTCGATGATGACGCGGGCGTGCTTGCCGGTGACGACGCCCCGTCCGCCCTTGGCCATCCCCGCGACCACCACGGCCTCATCGCCAACACAGGCGAGGAAGTCCAGCGCCCGGCGAGGGTCGTCACCGGTGATGCTGACCGACACCGCGGGCTCGATGTGGTCGGCCGCGGCCCACCCGCAGGCGGGATCGCCCACCCGCACGTTGTACACGATGCCGCCCATTCCCACGCCCAGAAACGCCCGCCCTTCCCGGTCCGGCACGTAGACGTTCCGGTCCAGGGTGGGCGGGGCGACCTCGGCGATCAGCGAGATGACCGGCAGACGGTCCCGATTGGTTCGCAGCATGGGTAGCCTCCCAGAAAACGGTCAGAGATGCGGTGCCCGCTTGTTCCTTTGCGGGCGGACGTGCGCAAATCCTGCCTGGGCCGACGCGCCGCGGGAACCGCCGTCAAGTCATTCCCCGCGCAGAGCCGGATCCAGAAGATCACGCACACCGTCTCCCACCAGATTGAGACCGAGCACCGCCAGGAAGATCACCAGCCCCGGAAACGTCGCGTACCACCACGAGGTCAGCAGGTACACGCGTCCCGCCGTCACCAGCGCGCCCAACTCCGGCGACGGCGGCTGGGCGCCCAGGCCGAGAAAGCTCAGGCTGGCGGTCAGCAGAATGGCGTACCCGAAGTCGAGCGTCGCCTTGATGAACACGGGCACGAAACTGTTGGGAAGGATGTGCCGGAGGAGGATGCGCGCCCGGGAGGCCCCCGTGGAGACGGCGGCTTCGATATAAGGATGCTCGCGCACGGAGAGGACCTGGCCGCGGACGAGCCGGGCGTACTGGGGCCACCAGATGCAGGCAATGGCCAGCATGGCGTTGACGAGCGTGGGGCCGAAGAACGACACGATGGCCATGGCCATGATCAGGGCCGGAAAGGAGATGAAGATGTCGGCCAGGCGCATCGCCACCATATCGAAGACGCCGGCCTGGTATCCGGCCACGACCCCGAGCAGCGTGCCGGAGACGGAACTCAGCGCGACGACGCCCAGCGCCGACAGCAACGAGAGGCGGGTGCCGTAGACAACCCGGGAGTAGATGTCCCGCCCCAGTTCGTCGGTGCCGAACCAGTGGGCCCGGCTCGGCGGCAGGTGCTTGTCCTCCGCCCGGAGGGCGAACGGATCGTGGGTCGCGAAGACGCCGGGCAGCAACACGACCGCCACGAGCACGCCGAGGACCAGGCCGCCGAACACCGCCAGGGGATGCCGCCGGACCACGCGGCGTGCGCGTTCCCAGCCCGGCACGGCGGACGGCACGCGGGGCAGGGTCTCAGCCGCGATTGGCATCCGGACCATCCGGGCGCAGGCGGGCCGCGACGTCAGCCATGCTTGATCCGCGGATCGAAGAACGCGTAGCTCATGTCCACCAGCAGGTTGGAGATCGCATAGATGGCGCACATGATGAGCGTGAAGCTGGTCACGACCGGGTAATCCACGGACTTGATCGCCTGCACGGCGTACCATCCCACTCCCGGCCAGGCGAAGACGG
>JACQTN010000187.1 GCA_016210785.1 Armatimonadota bacterium | reverse complement strand
GTATCTAAAATGTCCATTAGGAAGATTGGGAGGTGTTATTCGACGACGGGGACGTATGTCCTTCGGCGGCTCGCTCGCCTTCGTTGACCAAGTCAGATGCCGTGGGTAGTGTAAGTCATTTCAGTGCCCGAGCGGTGTGCACGAGCGCCGATTTGTGTCAGACTGAAGGGCAGGTACGGGACGTCATCGGGCGGTTCATCGGTGCGTCCCCGGGGCACTGGTCACCCGATAACCGGCACATCGCGTTCGACTCCTCCAGGGACGGCTCCTGGCAGGTATGCGTGATGAACACCGACGGCAGCCGGCAGAGGCGCCTGTCCGGGGCGTGCCTGGCCTTCCCCGTCTGGTCGCCCGATGGGATGCGCCTACGCTCACCTCCGGCCAGTAGCGAGGTGAGTGATGTAGAGCAGATTCTCAAGGATGCCGTCGCAGACCTTGGGTCGGGCCCGTCGGGCACGGCGCCTGATCAGTAGGTGAACACCACCGTCACCTGCGCGCTGACACTCACTGTTCCCGGCTCCACCGGCGTCGGCACCGGCGCGGCGGGCATCGCCCGGTCCACCTGCACCTGCGGCAGCCGGAACTGCACGCCGCCCTCCGTGATCCGCTCGATCCCCGTGATGCGCAGGCGCGCCGCCTGGGCCAGCGCGTCCGCCTTCTCTCGCGCCTCGCGGTAGGCCGCGGCCAGGGCCTGCGCGCGGGCCCGCCCCGGATCGCGCAGGCCGAAGGACACGCCCACGATCACGTTCGCGCCGCCGGCGATGGACTCATCGATGACGCGCCCCACCCTGGCGAGGTCGGTCAGCGTCACGGTGAGCGTGTAGACCGCGCGGTACCCGCTGATCTGCGGGGGTGCGTCGTCGCGCGGCCGGCTGAAGACGGGATGGACCTGGACGCCGGAGGTGCGCATCTGCGCGCGGCGCACCTCCAGTTTCTGCAGCCGTTCCAGGATCTGGGTGGCGATCCGGTTCGCCTCATCGATCGCTTCCGCCGCCGTCCGCCGCTGCGCCTGCACGCCGACGCTGACCGTCGCCTGGTCGGGCATCACCTCCACCGTGCCCGAGCCCGTGGTGACGATCTGGTTCTTCCCCGCCTCGGGCGCCTGGGCCGCCACGGGCAGGGCGAAGACGGTGATCAGCAAGAGTGTCGCAAGCATCCAGCGCATGGCTACCTCCACTGTTAGCGTCCGGCCGTCTGCTGTGCGACGATGCGGACGGCCTCGGCGCGGGTGACCCACTCTCCGCTCTGCTGGTGTACCAGGTAGCGGAGGTACCCGGGCAGGGACATGAAGTTGGCCTCCGGGCGGAACGACCTCAGATTCGCCACGCTCGGATACTGCTGCGCGAAGGCCACCCCCGAGGACACCACCGCGCAAAGGCCGAGGACCAACACGAGGACTGCCAGCTTCCGCATTGCCATCTACCTCCCCTTGTCTTCGTATGCCGCGGAACCCACTATAGATGCCCACTCCGGCCTCGGACAATGGGGAAATCCCCCTCCCATGCCAGGGCGCTCCCTACCATTCCCGGCCTGCTATGGATTCGGCGAGCGGTGGTGGGGTTGGAAGGTTGGGCCGCAGGGCAACAACGGCGGTCGGGTAACAGCGTACGTGTCAGCGCCAGTGGTAGCGGGCGGTTACATTAATCGAACGAACAAACCTTAGGAACCACGACGATGCAAACGCTGTTTCGCGCCGTCCAACTGCTCGCATTGCTTGAGAGCAATCCCCGCGGAGAGGGAACGCTTAGTGGCCTGGCCCGTGCCTCCGGTCTTCCGCCGAGCACCGCCCACAGAGTGCTGAAGGCGCTGCAAGGAGGACGATGGTTGCCCCTGGAGTGGACCGACGCGACCAGGCCGCACGCCGGGCGGACCGCGTCGGCTATGGCAGTGATCTAGAAATTTGTCTTGACAGCTAGCCAGACCCGTGCTACTGGTAATGTGCGTGGGTTCGTGCCGAGCGCAGCCGAAGCCCGGCCCCGCACGGGGCTTTTCCCCGCACGCTTATCTCACCGGTCGGAGAGGAGGTGTGCCAGTGAAGCGCAAGATCGGGACCACCCTCGACGAGGCTCTCTACCGCCGAGCCAAGGACACTGCCCGTCGGCAGGACCGGAGCCTGAACGCGCTGATCGAGGAAGCGCTGGAGCGGTTCCTGGACACCGCCGCGTCGTCCCCCTCCGTGGTCGCAGAAACCTGGGGCACCTTCAAGGTATCACCGAAGGCACTGCGAGCGATTCTGGACGAGGACCTCTATGGCGCTCAGTGACGTCCCGTCTAGGTCCAGGATCTTCATTGACGCCAACATCTTCATCTATCATTTCACCGGCCGGTCTGAGGAGTGCAGGGCATTCCTCGTCCGCGTCGAGAATGGCGATCTCAGGGGCTTCGTCGGACAGACGACCCTGCTGGAAGTCGCTCACCGCCTGATGATCGCCGAAGCGATGGAAAACCAGTTCGGACGCGGCACCAATCCTGCCGCGCGTCTGTCCCGCCGCCCGGAACTGGTGCGGGAGCTTTCGAAGTACTACTTTGCCACCATGAAAGTCCCGCAGATGGGCGTTGAGATCCTGTCTCTGCCGCGAGACTTCCTGCCGGCCAGTCAAGAGTACCGCCAGCGACATGGATTGCTCGTCAATGATTCGCTTGTCTCCGTCTATATGCAGCACGTCGGTGTCTCGCTTCTCGCCTCAGCAGACGCAGCATTCGACCGGCTCCCAGGCGTCCGGCGGTTCGGACCGTCAGACATCTGAGGGCGGGCGAGACCTCTAGAAGGCTGAAGCCCGAAAGAAGAACATCATGCGTGAGCTGCACGACGACGCTGGTAGGGACCACGAATCTCTCGACGTGGCTGCGCATTGAGCGCGGCGAGGAGCGCACCCACACACTGGGCGCGCGGAAGCGGCTTCAGGCGTGGCGTGAGCTGCTGGGGCTCCTTGGCGGGCGGCCCTACCTCGACGCGCGGGAATGGGCCGTGCGTTCCCTGCCCGGCGTCCGCGACCGGGACGAACCTCAGCACGTTCATGTGGAGCGTGGGGACAAAATTGGGAAATTCTGGCTCGATCCCGTCCGGATACACAGCAATGGGAAGGCCATCCGGAGAAAGCCAGGCATCTTTCAAGAAATGGCTGGCAGGACGCTCCTCTCGCACCACGTAACCGATGCACCGTGCTATCGCCGCGCAGAGGGCCGCGCCTTCCCTCCGTAGATCTGAACCCCGCGTTACCGGTAGCGGACACCCAGATATTTGGGCCAACGAAGGGCTGCCGGGCGCGGACGGTGACCGCCGGGGACCGACGCGGTGGCGCTATCCAGCCATCCCTCTCGGACCCGCACCGGGAAGGGCGCACCGTGGCGATCCTGACCTTCGCCTCGGGCCTCAAACTGGTGTACAAACCCAAAGACCTGGGCGCGGAGGCGGCCTACAACGCGCTCCTGGACTGGCTGAACCGCCGCGGGGCGCCGCTTGAGTTCAGGGTGTGCCGGGTGCTGAATCGCACCACCCACGGCTGGGTGGAGTTTGTGGAGGCACGGCCGTGTGCCGACCACCGGGAGGCCCGGGAGTACTTCCGGCGCGTCGGGATGCTGCTGTGCCTGATCTACGCGCTCGAAGGAACGGATTGCCACCAGGACAACATCATCGCCAGCGGGCCGCACCCCGTGCTCGTGGACGTCGAAAGCCTGCTGACACATCGCATGCGAGAAGATCGTCCCGCGGAGTCAACCGACGCGGAAATCCTGGCCGACAGGCACTTCGCGCACTCGGTGCTGCGCACTGGCCTGCTGCCGGTCTGGGAACTGGATCAGCAAGCGCAGGTCGCCTTCAACGTGGGAGGCCTGGGGGGAGTCGCCGGCGAGGTGAAAGTACCTGTTCCCACGTGGACGCACGTGAACACCGACTACATGAGCCTGGGACCCGAGTCCGTGGCGATCCCGGTCCCGGCGAATGTGCCCTCCCTCGACGGCGTTCCCCTGCGCCTGGAGGATCACGTCCCGGAAGTGATCGCCGGGTTTGAGGCGATGTACCGGTTCCTGCTCGCCCGCCGGGAAGCCCTGCTGGCGGCGGACAGCCCGCTGCATGCCTTCAGGGGCCAGAGGGTCCGGTTCGTGTTCCGGGCGACCAGGATCTACGCCCTGCTGCTTCAGACGCTGCTGGACCCGGGTTGCCTCCGCGAGGGCGTGGACCGGAGCATCCAGCTCGACCAGGTGAGCCGCGCCTCTCTCGCCTTCGAGAGCCGCCCGGAGTTCTGGCCCCTGCTCCGCGCCGAGCGGGAGGCGCTGGAGCAGGGAGACATTCCGCTCTTCACCGCGCGCACCGACCAGGACGCTGTGGAGACCGCCGGCGGCGGAGCCATCGCGGGCGTGTTCTCCGGGCCATCCGACGCGCTGGCCGTGGAGCGCCTGAGGGCACTCGACGCGGAAGACCTGAACCGGCAGGTCGCGCTGATCCAGGGCATGCTGTCCGCGCACTTTGGCCACCAGATCACCCCGATCGCTGCGCAAAATGCAAGCATTTCGCAGACAGACCACCAGCCGCCGCGTCCGGCCTCCCCGGCAGCGGCCGGCGATCCGCTTCCCCCGCGGGAGTTGTCAGGGGAAGCACTCGTCGCCAGGGCGCTGCGCATCGCCGAGGAGATGCATGCACGGGCGATCCGGGGGGCGGACGGGAGCGCCACGTGGGTGGTGCCGCAGTTGATGTGGGAGGCACAGCGGTACCAGTACGCCGGGGCGGGCGGGAGTCTGTACGACGGCAGCGCAGGGATCAGCCTGTTCCTGGCGGCGCTAGACTCGATCGCGGGCGCCGGGCGGTTCGGCGATCTGGCGCTGGGCGCCCTCCGGCAGGTCCGGCAGGACCTGGGCCGGCGGGGTGACCGGCTGGCAGATCATATGGGGATCGGTGGCGCGGCGGGGCTGGGCGGGCTGGCCTACGCTCTGGCGCGCATCGCCGGTTTCCTCCAGGAGCCGGACCTCCTCGACGACGCGGCGCGGGCCGCGGCGCTCATCACCAGGGACCGCATCGCTGCGGACCACGTGCTGGACGTGGTGGGCGGCGCCGCGGGCGCCATCCTGGGACTCCTCGGCGTGCACGCGATGACCGGCGACTCTGACGCGTTGGAGCGCGCGCGCGCCTGCGGCCGGCATCTCGTGACGGCGCAGACCGCGACACCGTCGGGCCACCGCGCCTGGCCCGCCGCGGACGGGAAGTTCATGACCGGCTTCTCCCACGGGGCGGCTGGCATCGCGTATGCCCTGCTCCGCCTGTACCGCGCCACCGGGGAAGAGGACCTGCTCCGCGCCGCGGAGGACGCGATCGCCTACGAGGACAGCCTGTTCTCCGCCGCGGCTGAGAACTGGCCGGACCTGCGGGGGCATGGAGAGCCAGGGTTCGTCGCGCAGTGGTGCCACGGCACGCCAGGGATCGCGCT
>JACQTN010000182.1 GCA_016210785.1 Armatimonadota bacterium | reverse complement strand
GACCCACCTGAAATCTCTGGAGTGCCCCGGCTGAAGCACATTGAAGGTTTCCGGAGATTTCAGACGGGTCACTGAACCCCCTGAAATATCCAGGGACCCCCATGGAGCGATCGGGGCGCTCGGATATTTCAGGGGGTTCACAGGCCGAGCCGGGCCTGCGCATGATACGCGTATCTCGCCCGCACGCAGATTCATGCACACACCCTAGCGCTCCACCCACGACAGCTTCTGCCGCAGCAACGTGTAAAACCGAAACGGCCGGATCCGCACCAGGTGCGTGCGGTGCGCCGACCGCCGGACGGTCATCCGGTCCTCCGCCTGCAGGGGATAGCCCACCTGCCCGTCCACCGTGAGCATGGCCTCCAGCCCCCCGCCCTGCACTTCCACCGTCACCGCGGCGTCGCCGGCGACCACCACCGTGCGCGCGTTGAGGGTGTGCGGGCAGATGGGCGTGACGGTGATCACGTCCACGGCCGGGTGCACGATGGGCCCTCCGGCGGACAGCGAGTAGGCGGTGGACCCGGTCGGGCTGCTCACGATCAGGCCGTCCGCAGGATAGGTCGCCATGTGCTCGTCGTTGATCAACGTCCGCAGCCGCAGCAGGCGTGCGAACCCGCGCTTGGTGATCACCATGTCGTTGAGCGCGAGAAAGCGGGCCAGGACCTCGCCCCTGCGCTCCACCGCCGCCTCCAGCATCATCCGCTCGTCGAGGGCATAGTCGCCGGCCAGCAGACGGCTCACCGCCTCCTGCACCTCGTCCACGCTCGCCTCCGCCAGGAACCCGAAGCCGCCCACGTTGACGCCCAGCAGGGGACGCCCCTCCGGCGCCGCCAGGCGCGCCGCGTGCAGGATGGTGCCGTCCCCGCCCAGCACCACGAGCAGCTCCGCCCGGCCCGGCATCTCCTCTTCGGCGCAGGACAGGTCGGTCCGGTCCAGCAGGCTCGCACTCTCCTGGTTCACCACCACCGGGGCGCGGCGCGCCTCCAGCGCGGCCAGCACCCGCCGCGACAGCGCCATCATCTCCGGCTCCTCGCGGAGCTTCTCGGCATTGATGAACAGGCCGATCGCCTTCATCGGGACGCCTCCGGCGGCGCAGCTCGCACCCCACCCCGCGCGGGGACCAGCGCGGCGTGTGCCTCGGCCACCACGCGCTCGATCGTCGCGGAAAGATCCCGCATCGACGCGCGCGCCGGCGCCAGGTGCATGAAGAACTCGATGTTACCCTCCGGTCCCCTGATCGGGGAATGGGTGAGCCCGGCGACGCCGCACCCCGCCGCGTCGGCGCCGGCCGCCACGGCCGCCAGCACGCGCCGATGGACGTCGGGATCGGTCACCACGCCCCGCTTCGCGGCCCGCGGACCAGCCTCGAACTGCGGCTTCACCAGTGCTATCACCTCGCCGCCGGGCGCCAGCAGGCGCACCGCCGCCGGCAGCACCTTGCCCACGCCGATGAAGGCCACGTCGATCACCGCCAGCGCGGGCACCGCCGGGAGATCGCCCGACGCCAGCGCCCGGATGTCGGTGCGCTCCAGGTTCACCACGCGGGGATCGCCGCGCAGCGACCAGTCGAGCTGCCCGCGCCCCACGTCCACCGCGACGACACGCGCCGCACCGGCCTGCAGGAGGCAGTCGGTGAAGCCGCCGGTGGACGCCCCCACGTCCAGCGCCACCTTCCCCCGCACGTCCACGCCGAACGCGGCCAGAGCGTGCTCGAGCTTGAGGCCGCCCCGGCTGACGTAACGCGCCCGCCGCGGCCGCACCTCCACCGTGGCGTCCCGCCGCACGCGGGTGCCCGAGCTCTCCGCTCGCTCACCGTCCAGGTAGACCTCTCCCGCCAGGATGGCGGCCTGGCCCCGCTGTCGGGAGGGAAACAGACCGCGCTCCACCAGCAGCACGTCCAGCCGATCCCGTCCGGCCCCGCCCAAAGACGCGCGCCTCGGGGCGGCTGCGCCGCGCACCCGCCGAGTCCGCGCCTCACCGGCCCTCATCGTCTGCCTCTCTCTAACAAGGTGTTTCCTGAGTGAGCACCGGCGCGTGCCACGTTTCTGCAACGCGCTCCACCATACCGCGCTCACCGGCACGTTCCACGTCGTTGCAAGACGCTTCCTGCTACCGCGCTCGCCCACTCCGCGCCGCCCACGGCGCCACACAGCTTCTCAGCGCGCGCGCTCCAGCAGGAACCCTGCGATCCCGGCCAGCAGCTCCGCGCGCGGCCCCAGCACCTCCAGCGCGCCGATGGCGCGCACCGTGGCCTCGCGCGCGCGGGCCGACGAGCCTTGCATCCCAAAGACGGCGGGGAAGGTGAGCTTGGCCTGCACCGCGTCCCCGCCGGCGCGCTTGCCGAGCACCGCCTCCTCGCCCACCACGTCCAGGATGTCGTCCACGATCTGGAACGCGAGGCCCAGATCCTGCCCGTAGCGCGTCAGCGCGTCGAGCTCCTCCCTGGAAGCGCCGGCCAGCAGGCCGCCCGCGCGCACACAAGCGCAGATGAGGGCCGCGGTCTTGCGGCGGTGGATGTCGTGCACGAGCTGCTCGATCGGCACCGGCTCGGGCAGGCGGCGGATGCCCTCCGCGACCCCCTCCCCGAGCAGGTCCAGCACCTGGCCGCCCACCATGCCCTGGGTACCGATGGCGCGGGCGATCTCCTGCGTGACCCGGAGGGCCCGTTCCGGCCCCGCCGCGGTCTCGTTGCGGGTCAGCAGGTCGAAGGCCAGCGCGTGCAGGGCGTCGCCGGCCAGCACGGCCATCGCTTCGCCGAAGACCACATGGCAGGTAGGACGGCCCCGGCGCGTGTCGGAGTCGTCCATGGAGGGGAGATCGTCGTGGATCAGGGAGTAGGTGTGGATGAGTTCCACCGCGCAGGCGGTGGGGAGAACCATCTCCGCCGAAGCACCCACGGCCTCGGCGGAGGCGATGACCAGGATCGGGCGGAGCCGCTTGCCCCCGGCGAAGACGCTGTGGCGCATCGCCTGGTGGATCGTTGAGGGATACGTATCCTCGGGGGGCAGGACCTGGGCCAGCCCTCCGTCTACCAGCCGCCCCCGGTCGAGAAGGTACGCCTCAACGTCCATGGTGGGGCACGACAGGCCTTGCATGCGCAATCGGCTGTGCTCGATCCCTCCGCATCAGCAGATTTGAAAGCCGGGAGCGTCGCCTTTGGATCGAGGCTCGCCGGGATCCGCGCTCCGCGGTTCCCAGGTCACGTCCACGGCCCGCACGCGGGCCGCCGGCGGCCCCTGCCGCAGGTGCGCGACCAGCGCCTCGAGTTCCGCGCGGCCTCCCTCGGCAACTACCTCCACGCGGCCGTCGGACAGGTTCCGGACGTACCCGCTCAACCCCAGCGCCCGGGCGTGTCGCTGCACAAACCACCGGAAACCTACGCCCTGCACCACGCCACTGACCAGGGCACGCAGCCGCGCGACCTCATCCATTCCCGAGGTGGCCGGGCGTCAGGCCCGGATGCTCGGGTGCAAGGTGCGCCACGATCTTACTTTTCCCGCACAGCTTCTCAGCAGATCCTCCGGTGTGAGGTGTGGCGCCTCTCAGCGCCCCGGCGGGGAGGCGGGCACGGCGGCACCGGTCATCCGCCGGTAGCACCCGCCGAGCACGCCGTTCACAAACCGCCCGGAATCCTCGGTGCCGTACCGCTTGGCCAGCTCCACCGCCTCGTTGATCACCACGCTGGACGGCGTGTCGCGGTGCCGCAGTTCGAAGACCGCCATGCGCAGGATCGTACGGTCCACGGCCGACATGCGCTCCAGCCGCCAGGTGGAGGTCGCGGCGGCCTCCCGGATCAGCGGATCGAGCTCGCGCAGGTGCGCCAGCGTGCCGCGGCAGAGGTCCTCGATGAACAGCCACTCCCGCTCGCCCCAGCCGCGCTCGCGGGCGTCCTCCAGCGCCTCGGCCAGCAAGCGCTTGCCGACCTCGCACTGGAAGAGCACCTCCATGGCCGCCTGGCGCGCCTGCCGCCGCCCGCCCATCTTCACGGTCCTCGCGCGCTCCATCGCCGAGCGGTCACCTCACCCGCTCCAGGTACTGCCCGGTGCGGGTGTCCACCCGGACGCGCCTCCCGGTCTCCACGAACAGCGGCACCTGGATCACGGCGCCCGTCTCCAGCGTCGCGGGTTTGGTGCCGCCCGACACGGTGTCGCCTCGCACGCCCGGGGCCGTCTCCACCACGGCCAGCTCCACGGAGGTGGGGAGATCGATGCCGATGGGCCGTCCCTCGTAGAAGATCCCCGCCACCGTCATGTTTTCCTGCAGAAACCTGACCGCGTCGCCCAGGACGCCCCGGCTGAGCTCCATCTGCTCGTAGGTCTCCTGGTCCATGAAGACGTACTCGTCGCCGCTCTGGTAGAGATACTGCAGATCGCGCTTTTCCAGAAAGGCCTGGGGGACGCGCTCCCCCGCCATGAAGGTCTTCTCCACGATGGCCCCGGTGCGCAGGTTGCGCACCTTGGCGCGCACGTACGCCGAGCCCCGGCCGCGCTTGACGTGCTGGGACTCGATCACGGTATGCAGGTCGCCGTCCAGCAACACGTGCACGCCGGAACGAAAATCGTTCACCGAGATCATTGCGGCACCACCCCGAAGGTCCCCGGAAATCCACGGCAGGAATTTCTGGGGTGCGACGTTCCTTCAACAGTGTACGGCGCGAAGCGGCCAGTGTAAAGCGGAGATGCGGCCCCTGGGCTATCCCATCTCCCGCAGTTCCCTGCCGGTGGGCGTCAGCACGCGGACCCCGTCGGGCGTGACCTGGACCAGATCCTCGATCCGCACGCCGCCCCACCCCGGCAGGTAGATCCCGGGCTCCACGGTAACCACGTGCCCCGCGGCGATCGCGGCGTCTTCGCGGGGCGACAGCGTCGGCCCTTCGTGCACGGCCAGCCCCACGCCATGCCCCAGGCTGTGGCCAAACGCGTCGCCGTGGCCCGCGCCGGCGATCACTTCCCGCGCCGCCGCGTCCACTTCGCGGCCCCGCAGCCCCGGCCGCAGCGCGGCCAGCCCCGCCTCCTGGGCCCGGCGCACCAGGTCGTAGATCTCGCGCTGGCGCGCGTCGGCTCGGCCCAACACCACCGTGCGGGTGCAGTCGGAACAGTAGCCCTCGCAGACCGCGCCGAAGTCGATCACCACCATCTCACCCGGCTGCAGCACCTTGTCGGAAGCCTGGCCGTGGGGGAGCGCGGCCCGCCACCCGGAGGCGACGATGGTATCGAAGGCCGCGCGCTCGGCGCCGCGGCGGCGCATGTCAAACTCCAGCTCCAGCGCCAGATCGCGCTCGGGCACCCCCGGCGCGACACGCGGCAGCAGCGCCTCAAATGCGTGGGCGGCGATCTGTGCGGCGCGCGCGATCCTGGCGATCTCTTCTGCGTCTTTGAGCCACCGCAGATGGTCCAGATCCTCCAGGGGCACCATCTCCGTCCCGTCGGCCTGGGCCGCGAGCCGGCGGTGCTGCCCGAAAGAGAGGCCGTCCGCCTCAAAGCCCAGCCGCTGCAGGCGCCGCGCCGGCACCAGAGCGGCCAGCGCCTCCAGCGGGCGCTGGTTGCCGGTGCGCACCACCGTGAACCCCAACGCCTGCGTCCCGGCCTGCTCCACGTACCGGAAGTCCACGATGAGCAGCGCCTCGTCCGCGGTCACCAGCGCGATCCCGTCCGAGCCGGTGAACCCGGTCAGGTGCCGGCGATTCTCGGCCCTGGTGATGACGACGCCATCCACCCCGCGCGCCGCCGCGCGCTCCCAGAGGGCCGTGACCCGGTCGAGGGCCATCGCGTGCCTCCCAGTGAGTCTTGACGACCTCGGCCAACAGCAGGCGGCCCCGGGTCCTCCGGAGCCGCCCTGGACCTCCTCGTCGCCTGCCCGGTCCCGCTTCGCCGCCGGGCCGCTACGAGGCAGCGCGAGCAGGGTGAGACCGCCTCACACCTCTCACCAGAGCAGCCGGGGCTAGGGCAGCGGCACCGGAATCCTGCGCCCCACCTCCACGAGTTTCTGCGACGCCCCGAACGCCTTCTGCTCTTCGTCGGTGAGCGAGTACATGTCGATGAGCGCCGCCCACGTCCCTACGAATCCCGGGTCGATCTCCACCGCCTTCTGCGCCGCCTCCACGGCAAGCGGCAGCCCGCGGCTCCCATAGTCGATGAGACGGAAACGGTGCAGGCGATGCATGTGCAGGTACGCGATGGCCAGCCAGTAGTGCGCCCGCGGATGGCGGGCGTCGGCGGCCAGGGCGTCCAGGTAGGGGCGTATCGCCTGCTGGAAGGCCGCCTCGGTGGGATAGATGCGCGTGATGTCAAAGGGTGGAAGGTGCGTCGCGCCGGCGGGCATGATCCCCCCGCCCAGCACCATCGCCACGCCCGTCAGGACCGCGGCCAATGCCCGTGCCGTCACTACGGCTTCTTCTCCTCGCCGAGGATCACCGGCGTGATCAGGAAGATGACCTCGGTCTCGTCCGAGTCCGTCCGGGTCGTGCGAAACAGGTTGCCGATGATCGGGATATCGCCCAGGAACGGGACCTTGGACGTCGTCGTCCGCTCGCTGCGGTTGATCAACCCGCTCATGACGATGGTGTCCCCGCTTTTCACCCGCAGGGTGGCGGTGGACTCCCGCGTCGCCGTGCGAGGCGCCTGCGCGCCCTGGGGTCCCTCTCGGATCTCCACCAGCGTGCTGATCGACGGGGCCAGGACCATCGTGATGGTGTCGTCGGCGACGCTCACCCGCGGCGTCACGTTCAGCCTCACGCCTACGTCCACGAACTGAATACTGATGGTGGTCACCGGCGGGTTGCCGGTGATGACCGGGATGAACAGCGGGAGCCGGTCGCCCAGCAGCACCGACGCCGCCACGCCGTCCACGGTGGCGACGCGCGGCGCGGCCAGGACCCGCGCCTTCCCCTCGGTGACCAGGGCATTGAGGATGGGCACAATCGGGCCGCCGGCCGCTCCCGGACTCAGCGAGATGTTGATGTTGGACACACCCCAGTTGAGCCCGAGGTTCCGCAGAACGTTGGTGTTCACCTCCGCCACCCGGACCTCGATCATCACCTGGGGCACGGTCACATCGAGCGTCCGCAGGAGGCGCTGGACCTGCTCGTGCTGGAGCGGGTTGGCGTTGATGACCAGGGCGCGGGATCGGGCGTCGGCGTTGATGCGGATCCCCGGCACCTGCGCGGTGACAATGCCGGCGACGGAGGCCAGATCAGCGTGGCTCACGTAGTAGGTGATGGTCTCCGAAGGCAGCGGCGGCGGGGCCAGGTTGGCCGCCGACGTGATGATCAGGTTGCGGCCGACCCGCCGGAAGCCAAGACCGTTAAGCTCCAGGACCAGGCGCAGCGCCTCCTCGCACGTGACATCCAGCAGCCGCATGTTCACCGTTCCGCTGACGCCGCGGTCGAGGATGATGTTGGCGCCGCACAGGCGCGAATAGGCGTTGAGGAAGTCCTGGAGGCTGATGTCGCGCAGTTCGAGGCTGATGCGCCCCGGTACCTGCTCCAGGCCCTGCCGCGCGGTGATGACCGGGGCAGGCACGGCCGGCGGCGCTTCTGCCGTAACGCCCTGGCCGGCCGATGCGGTGGCCGGGCCACCGGCGGGCGGGACCGGGCCAGCGATCGCAGGCGGGGGCGGTGGCGTGGCCAGCGGTGGCTGCGGCGGCGCCCCGGCCGTGATGGGCGTCTGGACGCCCCGCGCCGCGGCCGGCGCCGATGCAGGCGCGGCTGCAGAAGCCGTGATCACCACCGAAGCCACCACGGCCCGACCGCTCAGGCGGTTCACCTCCACTTTGACAGGGCGGGTCAGATCCAGCACGACGCGGGCGATGGGCGGGGTGACCTGGAACTGCCCGGCCCGCACGCGCGCCACCGGTCCTTTGTTGATGGGGACCGTGAGGGATCGGCCCTCCGGCATCACGGCGCCGTAGAGATCGATGAGGATGCGCGGCGGGGTGGAGATCTCCGATACTTTGTGGGACACCGGCCCGCTGGTGGTCACCTCCACCCGCAGGCGGCCGCCGGCTTCGGTGACCCTGATGCCGGTGAGCCGCGCCGCGTCACCGTCCCGGCCCAGCGCGGGAGCGGCCGTGCTGGCGATCAGGCACGCGGCCACCGCCGCGGCCAGCCGGTGACCGCTGCGCCAGACGCTGCGTCGGTGAGGTGTCACGGGGACTGGTCACCTCCCAGCCGGACTTCAGCAGTGCTGCTGTTGAATGCGAAGACGACCTTCCGGGTCTCGGCGTCGATGCGGACGACCCGCACCGTTCCGATCAGATCCCCTTCGCTCACGACGTGCATCGCCTGTCCGGCGCGCACGATCGCAAATGGCCGCTCGCCGTCGATGATCCCGGCCACCGTCCACCCGGCGGTGGGCCCTGGACCGGTCTGTGCCGGCGGGGCGCCGGCCGTGGGACCGGCAGGCGGCCCAGGCGGTGGCGGGGGCGCGGCGGACGAGACGCCCGTCGCGGGCGGCTGCTGACCCGGCGGCAGGGGGGGCAGCGGGAAAGGCGGAAGCGGCGGCACGGGCAGCCGCGGTCCGGCACCAGGTGTCACCGCGGAAGGGCGGCCGCCCGGGACGGCAGGGGTCCCGGGAGGACCCACGGCCACCGACACTGGAGCAAACGGATCGGGACGGCCCAGCGCCGGCGCGGGCGGGGCAGCGGGCTGCGCGGCTGGTGCCTGGGATGGCGCCTGAGCCTGGGGCGCCGCCGGTTGCGCGGCCTGCGAAGGCCGGGCCGGCTGGGCAGGCTGTGCCGGCTGGGCGGCTGGGCGGGCCGGCACTTGAGGCCGCGTCTGCACCGTCGGCCGCGGCAGCGGAGCCATGGGCGGGAGCGGAGACGGCGCGAACACCCGAGAGGCGACCAGGTAACCGGCCAAAATCGCCACCAGCCCAGCCAGCGCCAGCACGGCCGGGCGCGAGCGAAAGATTCGCTTCAGCTTGCCCGGGTCCATGCCGATCCCTTCTCCATTGTGCAGCCGTGGGGGAAAGGCCGCGGTGAATATCGGTCCCGACGCCGGACCATCATGGGTTGGGCTGACGGCGGTGTGATGCGGCTCTGGACCACGCGATCCCCCAACCCCGGCGAAGACACGAGGACGCGTAGACCATTCTGGAACGCGCTCGATAATTCCTGCCCTGACGGAATTCCCCGGGCACCCGACGAGGCCACCGTGTTTCTCCGGGACTGCTGCGGTCGAAGTTCTCTCACTCCACAGGGCACTCTATCGCAGGCTGAGATACCAGTGGAGCAGCGGTGCTCCCCACAGGAGGGCCGCCACGGCCCCCGCGGCCATGGCAGGCCCAAAGGGCAGGACGTCCTTGCGGCTGCGCCGGCCGAGGGCGATGAGGAGCACGCCCACCCCCGCTCCGGCGAAGAAGGCCAGCAGCAGGGCCACGGCGATGAGCGGCCAGCCCAGGAACGCGCCCAGCATCGCGGCCAGCTTCACGTCGCCCCCGCCCATCCCACCCCGGCTGAGCAGCGCGATGAGCAGCATGAGCCCGCTCGCGCCCGCGGCGGCCAGCAGGGCGTTGACTCCCCGGCCCGCCGCTGCGGCGACCACGAGGCCGGCGGCGATCCCCGGATAGGTGATGGCGTTGGGGATGATGTGATGCTCCAGGTCGATGGCAAAGACGACCATCAGGGTGATACCCAGGAACGCGTACGCGATCCCGTCCACGGTCAGCCCAAACCGCCTCAGGAGCACCACGGTCAGAATCGCCGCGGCCACCTCCACGACGGGGTAGCGAAGGGAGATCGGCCCGCCGCAGTCACGGCAGCGGCCGCGCAACAGCAGGTAGCTCACCACCGGCACGTTGTCGCGTGCCCAGATCTGCGCGCCGCAGCGCGGGCATCGGGAGCGGCCCAGCGTCACCGATTCACGGCGAGGCAGTCGATGGATGCAGACGTTGGCAAAGCTCCCCAGCACCAGCCCCACCACCACCGCCAGCAGCGTCATGGAGGAAGGCCCGGCCGGCGGCGGCCGTTGGGTGAGAGCGCGACCGGTGCCGCAGGCGGGTGCCCGGCCGCGCTGCTGCCCGCCGCGGCCAGGCGGCGCTCCAGAGAGACCACCAGGTCGCGCAACCGCGCCACGTCCTCGGCCGGCGGAGCGGCGCGCCCATACCTGACGTGGCAAAAAGCGTCGGTGACCGGCGCCACCTCCGGGAATCGCGGCACCACCAGGGCGGCAAACTCGCCCGCCGTCTGCGCAGGCCCGCGGGTCCAGCCGTGGCGGGCCAGGCGAGCGCACATCCTGGTGTAGATGTCATAGACCTCCTGCCCGATCCGCGGAATCTCGGGTTCCCGGCGGCGCCGGCGGAGAGCCCGGAAGACCAGCACGCCCAGGGCGCCCAGCGCTCCCGGCGCGGCCGCGGCGGCGGTCCCCGCCCCATCCGGCAGGGCCAGGGAAGGACGCGGTACGCCCCCGACCCAGGCGCCCACCGAGTGCGCCAGGTCCAGCACCGGCCATCGCCCCGCACCGGAGGACACGAGCGCAACCGGTGTCTCGAAGGTCGGCGTGGGCTCGAACTCCACCCACCCCACGCCCGGGAAGAAGACCTCCACCCAGGCGTGCGCGTCGGTGTTGTGGACCTCGTAGTAGCCGGTGATGATGTTGTAGCTGCCCGGCGTGTAGCCGGTCACAAAGCGGGCCGGGATGCCCACGGCCCGCAGCATGACCGCCATGGCGCTGGCGAAGAACTCGCAGTAGCCCCGCCGCACCTCAAACAGGAAGTAGTCGACTGCATCGCCAGAGTGCGCCTGCGGCGGGATGTTCAGGTCGTAGGCATAGTTGGCCCACAGGAACCGGTTGACGGCCATCACCTTGTCGTACGCGGTGGGCTGGTCGGCGGTGATCTGCCGGGCCAGGTCGCGCACGCGCGCCGGCACCGCCGGCAGACGCAGGTAGCGGTCGGCGATCTCCCGGGGAATCGGCCCCGCCGCCACCTGCAACGCTGCGGGCGGCGGTGCGTTGGGCTGCGAGACAACGCTGTAGACCATCCCTGGCTGCAGCGCATAGGGGCTGCGCAGGCCCGCGTAGCCGTCCACGGCGATGGTGGAGGTGGGATAATAGACCTCGCGCGGGAGGTAGGCCCCGAAGATCACGTTGGGCTGCGCCGACTCCACGTAGAAGGTCTGCACCACGTCGGGGCCGGCGGCGCCACGCTCGTGGATCGGATAGAAGGGCGTGATGGCTTCGGACATGGTGGAGAAGTAGCGCACCGCATCGTCGCGCATCTGCCACCCGACGCCGGTGTACTCGTCGAAAGCCAGGCCGCGCCACAGGGCCGGGCGCGTCGCCCGCACCCGCATCACCAGGTGGTGGGTCAGCCGGCCGCGCACGCGCAGGTCCACCTGGCTGCTGAACCCGAAGTAGCCCCGCGGATTGTAGACGGTGGAGGGCGCGGCGGAGGCGGTCTGCAGCGCGTTCTGCGCGCCCGGGGGATAGGCGGGATTGATGATCTGGCCGGCGAAGCGCGGTGGCATCGGCAGGCGCGTAGAGACCGGCAGCCAGTAGACGCGGAGGCCGGCCGGGCGCGGCGTCAGCACGAACAGGGCGGCGCCCGCCAGCACCACCCACACGCCCACGCGGGCTGCCCAGCGTCCCGCCCAGCGGGGCGATGGCCGCTGCCCCGCGGCGGCCAGGTGCAGCGCCACCAGCGCCACGGTCGCGGCGCCGCCAAAGAGGACCAGGGTGAGACCGAAAGTCCCTTCGCGCGCGAACGCGGCGGCAACCGCCATGAACGTGAGTGCGCTCAGCAACGAGTAGCGCAGGTCCTTGAGGCGCGGCAGGTCGAAGCTGTGCACCACCTGCAGCCACAGGAACAGGTGCACCAGCGGAATGCGGGGATCGTACACCGTGTCCTGGAGCGCCTGCAGAAACCGCAGGAAGCCGGCGATCAGCACCAGGCTCAGCACCAGGCGTAGCCAGCGGCTCGGCGCGCGCCGCCGGCGCCAGCTCACCCAGTAGCCGGCGGCGATGGCTGTGGCGCTGGCCAGGCCGACCTCCCGGAAGTCCTCCTGCAGGCTGACGATGAGGACGCCGGCGAGCACGGTGCCCAGCACGGTCAGCCGGACCCAGGGCGTGTCGCCGGGTTCCTCCGGACCCTGATCCTGGAACCACTGCCTCAGGTCCACGCGGCGCCACCGGCCTCAGAGTTCTGGAGCGCCTCGGCCGGCGCGGCGCCGGCCCGGAGGTGTGCGACGCGCACGCCGCGTGCCCGCACCGCGCCGGCGTCAGCGGCCGCGACGCCGGCCAGCACCGCGCCACCAGCGCCGCCCCACAGCCCCAGCGCCGCGGCGGCCGCGCCCGGGGTACGGCTCAGCACAACGAGGGACTCACCTGGCGGCGCCCCGGGCAGCAGGCGCCGCACCACCTCCGGCGCCTCCAGTCCGGCCTCAGGTGTGGCCCGGGCCAGCCACTCCAGCAGCGGCCACCATCCGCCACCCTCCCGCACCACCCCGTCGCCGCGGCTGCCCGCCACGGCCACGCGGTGGCCGTCCCGCACCGCCACCGCCGCCAGCGACGCCGCCGCGCGGATCAACTCTTCCAGCGCCTCGTCGTCTCCACCGGGGCGGAGGTCCAGCAGAAGGAGCACGGGCCCGGGCCCGCCGCGCTCAAACTCCAGGCCCACGGGCCGCCCGCGCCGTGCCGTGGAGCGCCAGTGGATGTGGCGCAGGAACTCGCTGGCCTGGTGCTCGCGGACGCCGTACACCTCCACGCCCGCGCGGGCACGCCGACTCCCCGCTTCGACAAGCTCGCGCGCGCCGTCGAGCAGCGGCGAACCACGCAGCGGCCAGACACGGGGATAGACGACGATGCCCCCTGGCGTGATGTCATAGAAGTGGGTGCCGGGCCGGTAGCTCGAACCCCGCAGCTTGCGCACCTCCAACCGGCGAGTCGCGCGCAGGCCCTCGGCCATCGTCGAGAG
>JACQTN010000017.1 GCA_016210785.1 Armatimonadota bacterium | reverse complement strand
GAGGCGCTGGGGCCTGAGGAGCGCGAGGGGTTCGCGCCGTTGTGCCCGGACGCCGTCTTTGAGATCGCTTCGCGCACTGATGTCCTCGCGGACTTGCGCGCGAAGATGCATGTCTATCTCGCCAATGGCGCTCAGATCGCCGTCCTGATCGATCCCTTCAACAGGAGAGTCGAAGTCTTCGTGCCGGGGCAAGCATCGAAAGTGATCGAGGGCGCCGGGCAGATCACGCTGGAGCCGGCCCTGCCCGGCTTCACGCTCGACCTTGGCTCCATCTTCGCGTAGGACAAGGCTCCGACTTCCTTGAGGGAAATGGTATACTTCTAGCAAGTCATGCCCGACAGGATAAGGGGGCTGGAGTGTGACACTCACGCTCAAGCTGGCTGCGCCGCCAAGCGATCAGGAAATCCTGGACCTCTCGCGTCGCAACCCAGGCCTCCGATTCGAGCGCGGCCCCGGCGGCGACCTGATCGTGACGCCCACGGGTAGCAAGGGGGGCCGCCGCGAAGCGGAGTTGGTGGCGCAACTCCATCGGTGGGCCAGGGAGCATGGCGGAGCGACATTTGGGGCATCAGCGGGCTTCCGCCTGCCCGACGGTTCGCTGCTGTCTCCCGACGCGTCCTGGGTGCGACAAGAGCGCTGGGAGGCGATGAGCCCTGAGGACCAGGAGAGGTTTGCACCGCTGTGCCCGGACGCCGTCTTCGAGATCGCTTCGCGCACCGACGCCCTCGCGGACCTGCGAGCGAAGATGCATGTCTATCTCGCCAATGGCGCCCAGATAGCGGTCCTGATCGATCCCTTCAACAGGAAAGTCGAAGTCTTCGCGCGGGGGCAAGCATCGAAAGTGATCGAAGGTGCCGGGCAGATCACGCTGGAGCCGGCCCTGCCCGGCTTCACGCTTGACCTCAGCCCCATCTTCGCGTAGGCCAGGCACGCACGGGGTGCCCACACGGACGCCACATCATGAGGCGCCGGCGCGGCGCCGCATGCCAACCGGGTTGGGCGAAGGCGGCCTTTCCAGCCTCGCCATACCACTCCCGGGGTGCAGAAGGCGTGCCTGGGACAGCGCGCAGCGGCGGGGAGGCAGCCTGACGGGGGAGGAGGACGTGGGGGGGAAGGGCTTCGTTACCCTTCGAACTCTAACAGCGTCGGGCCATAGCGCTCTCGAGGTAGATCCGCTCCGACTTCCTTGAAGTACCGCAGCCAGAAGTCGCGGATGCCGAAAATCCGGTGCGTAACTCCTGTAAGAAAGTGCTATGCTCTCACTGTTGCCGTCTGTACAAAGTCAAGAATCCCGTCAATCCTACAGCCTTCGTTGATCAATGACCCGCCGCAGCTTTCCGCCCTCACTCCGCGGCAGTTTCCCGGGCGGCACCAGCGTCACCTGCGCCGTGATCCCCAGCACGCCCAGCAGCTTCTGCCGGCAGCGCAAGGCCAGTTCCTGCACTTCCGCTTCATCGCCGTCGAATGCGCCGCCGAACTGCCTGGCGAACCCATCCGTCACCTCCACCTTGACCTCCAGCACGTCCAGCGTGTGCTCCCGCGTCACGACCAGCTGGTAGTGGGGTGACATCTCCGGCAGGCCCACCAGCGCCGCCTCCACCTGGGATGGGTAGACGTTGATGCCGCGGATGATCAGCATGTCGTCGGTGCGGCCCACGATGCGCGACATGCGTACGAAGGTGCGGCCGCACGCGCACGGCGCGAGGTTCAGTGAGGCGATGTCGCCGGTGCGGTACCGGATCACCGGCAGCGCCTCCTTGGTCAGCGTCGTGAAGACCAGTTCCCCAGGCTCCCCGGGCGGCAGGTTCTCGCCGGACTGCGGGTCCACTACCTCCACCAGGAAGTGGTCCTCGAAGACGTGCGCACCGTTCTTCTCCTCCAGGCACTCGTTGCTGACGCCCGGGCCGATGACCTCGCTGAGCCCGTAGATGTTGAGCGCGGCGATGCCCAGCCTGGCCTCGATCTCGTCGCGCATCGCTTCGGTCCAGGGCTCCGCGCCCAGCACGCCATACCGCAGGTTGAGCGACCCGGGGGCGATCCCCTGGGCTGCCATGGCCTCCGCCAGCGTGAGGGCGTAGGATGGGGTGCAGGCGATGACCTTGGCCCCGAAGTCGCGCAGCAGCATGATCTGCCGCTCCGTGTTGCCGCCGGAGATGGGGATGACCACGAGCCCCATCAACTCCGCACCGTAGTGCATGCCGAGTCCGCCGGTGAACAGCCCGTACCCATAGGCGTTCTGGAAGACGTCGCCGGGCGCCGCGCCGCTGGCGGCCAGGCAGCGCGCGCACACCTCCGCCCACACCTGGATGTCGTTTTGAGTGTAGCCGACAACCTTCGGCTTCCCGGTGGTGCCCGATGAGGCGTGGACGCGCACCGTGGACGAGACGGGAACCGCAAACAGGCCGAAGGGATAGGTGTCGCGGAAGTCGCTCTTGGTGGTGAAGGGCAGCCGCCGGAGGTCGTCCATCCGCTGGACCCGGTCGGGATGGATGCCGGCGGCGTCGAACTTCTGCCGGTAGAGCGGCACGCGCTCATAGACCCGCCGCACCACCTCCTGCAGTCGCCGCAGCTGCAGCGCCTCCAGCGATGCGCGGGGCATCGCCTCCATCTCGGGGTTCCAGATCATGGGGGAGCTCCCTCCGCCAACCCGGGCCGAACCATTCGCGCTGCACCCGGTTATTACGGGGCGGCCGGGGGAGCTCCTGCCGGGACCCGGCTCCTCACAGGTCCCTGATGGCGATCAGGTTGGCGGCCTTTTGATTGACTCGCGAGACATTGGACAGTACGACGCCGGGCCTCAGCGCATGGTTGCCCACGAAGGTGGCCGCATCGGCGATCACCGCACCGGCGTCGTCTCCCCGCGGCGGTTCGAAGGCGTCCGACGTCACGGCCACGTGGTGGGCCAGGACCTGGCTTCCCCCACCCTCGATCACGCAGTCGGTGAGGAAGCCGGCTTTGTACACACCCGGGATCTCGCCGCGCCCGACGTTGAGAATTCCCCGTACGCGGTCCACGATCTCCCGGGCCACGGCGATCCTGGTCATCGTGGTCCTGCTGATGTGCAATGATCCCCGGCCGGCTGAGATCATTACGCGCGGCGGGGCCGGGGTGGCCGGCGGGGTCACGGCGGGCGATTTCAGCAGCGGTCCAAGCCGGCGCAGATCTTCCTCCGACAGCGGGGTGTCCGCAGAGGCCCCGTACAGGACGACGTCACCGAGGATCTGGCTGCGCTCAAATGCCGTGTCCGCCTCCGCGTCCAGGATCACCACGGCGGTCCCGGACACCGGCTTGGCCGCGGCACGGTGGACGTCTTCCAGGCGCCGGGCCAGCACTTTCGCATCCACCGGGTCCGCCACCAGGACCCTGAGGAGCGCGGTATAGCTCTGGCTCTCCTCGGGCGTCAGGCGGTTGCTGATGGGTCCCACGTTGGCGTCGACTCTCCCCGCGAGATTCCGCCGGTCGGCCAGCGGCGCCCGGGCGATCCGGTCCGTGACCTCCGCCGCGTTGCGCAGGAACTCCCTGCGGTCAAAGGTGGTGAACAGCGTGCCGAGTTCGGGGCTCGCTGGCCCGAAGACGGTGGACGGCAGGTTGAGGCTGCCGGGAACATAGGCTTCCAATGTGCTGTCTGCCACGGTGATCCGGCCGGCCTCCCTCACCATCACGAGGGTGCCGCCGGGTACCAGCCCGCTGATGTGGCAGGACAGCAGCGCCACTTCCTCGCACTGGACGAAGCCCAGGGGGTTCGGCATGCTCGCCGCTTTGAGCTCCAGGTCGGCCAGCGTGAAGGAACCCACCTGCTGTAGCCTGAGCGGCCCCTTCAGGAACAGGCGGGTGCCGGGCCCGCAACCGGCGATCTTCAGATTCAACCGGGGCTTCTTGTCGATGCTCAGCGCCTGCGGCAGGTCGTGCACGCCCGGCAGCAGGCACAGACACATGTCAAACTGGGGCGGCTGCGCGTCGAGCAGCGCCTTGACCGCCTGGTCCAGGCGCTGGAATTGCCCGCCCTTACCCACCGTGACGGCGCAGCCGCCGCCGGCGTGCCGGCAGAGGGCGTCGATGGCGTCCTGCACGTTGCGGACGTCTTTGAGGGGAGGGCATTTCTCGGGGTTGTAGGCCACGCCGTCCGCCTTGCTGAGCCGCGCGGTGAAGGACAGGGTGGAGGTGGGTGCGTGCACGGGGTTGCCGGCGGCGCTCACCAGCGTCGCCTTCACCTGCTGCACAGGCGTCACCGAGTCCACCTGCCAGGTGCAGGAGGCCATCCCGTCGGAAGTGGAAGAGGAGGTGACGCTGGTCCCGGTGCCGGAGGTACCCGTGAGCAGGCCCCCGCCTGTACCCGCGGGGAGTTCAAAGCGCACCGACGCGCCGGAGATCGGGCCGCATTCGTTGGCGACGCGCACCTCCAGCGGCGCTCCCAGCGCCACCCGGTCCTGGAGCTTGGTGAGATCGGGCAGGGCGTGCTGGCCGTCGCCGCTCACATACAGCAGGCTGCACAACTGCGACAACCGCTCGATGGCGGTCTGAACGGTGGTAGCGCCGCCGAGGCTTGTGCAGGTCTTCGGATCGTAGGCCACCTGGTCCGCGACGCTCAGGTTGGCAGTGAAGCGGATCGGCAGGTGGAAGGTGATGCCGGCCGGGTCCTGCAGGACCGCCTCCACCATCTGTTTGCGCGTGGTGGGTTCCATCTCCCAGTCGCACGCGGCCAGCCCGTTCGACCCCGTCACCACGACGACGCTGGTGCCGGTGGCCGGTCCGACGGTCTGGCCGATGGCCTGGAGCTGACCACCTGTTGCCGGAGTCACCAGGGTGAAGCGCACCGCGGCGCCCGCCACCGGCCACTCTCCGTTTGCCACGCCCACCACCAGCGGCCACTGCAGCCTGGCGCGCGCGGCGGGCTGCGCTGGATCCGGCATCGCCTCCTGTCCGTCGCCGCTGCGGTAGAAGAAGCTGGTGAGTTCCGTGACTGCGGGGAACAGGTCGCGACAGTCGGAGAGCACGGTGAGCACGTTGTTGGCGTCGATGCGAACCAGCGCCAGGAGGCAGTAATGGCGGGGGATCCCGTGCGGGAGCAGCGGGAGAGGATTCTTGGTGTCGTCCTGCGGCCATTCGATGCCGCCGGCGGCCGTGCCGTTCGCGGCGGTGCGGGCGGGGATCAGCCAGTAGTCGCCGGTCTTGTAGGAGCCCGGTTCGAACCTGACCTCCACCCCTTCCTCCAGCGGGATCCAGCCGTCGTTGGTGGGCGGCACCTCCACCTTGAGCGCGCCGGCCGAGTCCCAGCGGCGGATCCTGGGGTTCCGGGGGAAGTTGGACTTCTGGATGGGACCGGAGGGCGCCGCCGTGGTGGGGTTGATGATCAGGACGTCTCCCTGGGCGTTGACGAGTTTGACCAGCGTCCCCGGCTGCGGGGTAGGCTGCAGTTCCCGCGTGTCGTCGGTCAGCTCCACGTGCTGGCCGCCGACGAAACCGAGCACACTGTCGCGCCCGATGCTGCTCACGGTAAGATCGTTCTGCGTCTGCTTCAACCACTGCGTCACGATCGAGCCGTTGTCGCGTGACCACTTGAAGGACGCCGTGCCCAGCGCGCCGGGGTTATGCACTTCCACGCGGTACAACTGGTTCTCCAGCCGGCGGAAGCCCGCCCCCGGAGGCACTTCGCAGACGGTTGTGCCGGTGGCCTCGGGCCTGGCGCGAGCGCTGAGCCTGCCGCTGCTCCCGGCGATCAGTCCCTTCCACTGCGCCGACTGCAGCACCGTGACGCAGTTGACCGACGGATCGACCGGCAGGAGCTTGACCTGCCAGACGGTCTGCGTGCGGGTGGCGGTATCGGGCCCGCCCAGGGCGATCTCACGCAGCTCCGGCCGGTCGGTCGCCGTCAGGTGACGCTCCCAGACATCCAGATACGCCAGATATGTTCCTGCTCCGGGCAGGGAGAAGTTGTGGAGATCGGGCTGCGCCGTGAGCGCGGCGTGATCGTCGTTCTCGCACAGGATGCCGCCCGCGTACATGCGGCCAGGCGAGACGGTGAAGTCGATGGTGGGCGAGGTCGGAGCCGTCCACGACGTGCCGGTGGCGTTCGCCAGGATGGTGGCGTCGTCACCGACCGCCAGGCCCGGCGCCGTGCCGGCGAACCGGATCGCCCGCAGGTGCGCGGTCACGCCCGCCGGCGCCGCCTGCTTTGTCCAGAGAGTCCCCCCGTTCACCGTCACCAGGATCGTCGCGTCGTCGCCAACCGCCCAGCCCTGCGTCGCGCTGGCAAAGTACACGCCGCGCAGATGCGCGGTCACGCCCGCCGGCGCCGCCTGTTTCGCCCATGTCGTCCCACCGTTCGTGGTGGCCAGGACCGTCCCGTCATCCCCCACCGCCCACCCGTGCGTCGCGCTGGCAAAGTGCACGCCGCGCAGGTGCGCGGTCACACCCGCCGGCGCCGCCCGCGCCGTCCACGTGGTGCCACCGTTCGTCGTCGTCAGGATGGTCGCGTGATCCCCCACCACACATCCCTGCGCGGCGCTGGCAAAGTGCACCGCCCGCAGGTGCGCGGTCACGCCCGCCGGCGCCGCCCGCGCCGTCCACGCCGCCCCGCCGTCAGTTGTCGTGAGGATGGTCGCGTGATCCCCCACCACGCATCCCTGCGTGGCGCTGGTGACGTGCACGGCCCGCAGGTGCGCCACGAGCCCCGCCGGCACGGCCTGCTTCGTCCACGCCGTCCCGCCGTTGGTCGTCGCCAGAATCGTCCCGCCGTCTCCCACCGCCCACCCGTGTGTCACGCTGACAACGTGCACGCCGTGCAGGTGCGCGGTCACCCCCGCCGGCGCGGCCTGCTTCGTCCACGCCGTCCCGCCGTTGGTGGTCACAAGGATCGCGGCGTGCAGGCCAACGGCCCACCCGTGAGTCGTGCCCACAAAGGAGAGCCCGCGCAGGTGGGGCGCCCGGCCGATCCTGAAACCGCCCCCTTTCCAGGGCGCGCCGCACGGGCCGACCAGATCCAGCGTGGTCGTGCGGTCGCGATGGGACTGGATGTCGACCTGTTCATTCCAGTCCGCGTCCAGCTGCACCCGGCCCTGCTGCAGCCGGACGCTGCTGTAATGGCGGGATGGGCGGAAGGTCAGGCGCGTAAAATCGCCTTTCATGACATGGCCCTCCTCACGTGACGAAGAAGATCCCGGCCTCCAGGCCGAACGGCAGGTATTCGTCTAGACTGATCCGCAGGCTGCCGACCCGTTGGGTCTGCTGGAGAAAGTGGAACGCGCCCATCTCCCCCTCGTCCTCCGCCCCGGTGCGGATCACCGCGGGACCGGAGGCCGCCAGTTGCCCGTACCCCGGCTGCCCGTAGGCCATCGACGTGAAGTGAGGAAGGATCTGTCCCGCGGTCGCCGCGTCCGCGGGCTGGCACCGGTAGCGGCGCGGCGCCCGCGAGTCCAGGGGCAGGTACGAGAAGCGCACGCATCCCGTCTGGCGCCGGGCCACGGTCACTTTGCCGGTGAAGATGCTGTTGCCGGCCTCCAGGCTGCGGAGCGTGCTCGGTCCCAGAACCGTGCTGATCTGGACCTCCGTGGCCGGCGCCGTGATGGCGGTACCGCCGCCGCCGTCGATGATGCTCTCCTCGATCCGGAGGGCGCGGACGGTATCCGCCACCGAGACCGCGCCGGAGATGGCGCGCTCGAGCGTGACGGCCAGGAGCTCGTTGTGCTGCCCCGCCTGGGCGGAGGCGCTGGCCGTGAGGCCGCCGGAACCGGGAACCAGGGTGGCGTGCGCCACCGTGAGGCCGCCCAGGTTGCCGGGCAGGACGGTGAGGGTGCCTTCGATGAGCAACCCGTTGACGACCAGCGTGCCTGGATTCCGGTTGCCGGCCGCGGCGGTGCCCCGCACCGACAGGTTGCCGCGCAGGTGCGGGCGCCGGCCGGAGGGAGAGAAGTGCCCGATCACCCGCTGCGGCTGCCCGGGAGCCGCGGGTGATTCCTCCTCCGGCCAGTCCGCGGCCACGATCAGCAGCAGGCTGCCGGCGGGAATCTGCACGATGCTGGCGGGCGGCGCGGGATCGGTGAGGTTCTCCTGGTACGTGCGGCTGTCCATGATGGCGATGACGCCCACCGTCCCGGCCGGCCGCTGGTTCCAGGCCCGCACCGCTTCCGCCAGCGTCTTCACCAGTTGCGGGTGGTTGGCCGGCGCGTCTTTGGTCACGCCCATCTGCCAGGTCACGGGCCGGGTGAGTGTGCGCTGCACCGAGCCGCGGCGGTCATAGGGGCCGCCGCCCAGATCCCCGGCGAAGCCACAGGCGTAACTGACCTCCACCGGCACCGGGCCGGGCGGGGCGCCGGCGGGGAAGGCCAGGCGTCCCAGGACGGGATCGACCGCCACTTTGATGGGCAGCGATTGCTCCGCTCCGCCCGAGGACGGCGTGTACTTCCTGGTCGCGGCGGGGCGCTGCCACCCCTCGGGGATGGACACGGAAGGAGGAGGATCGCTCAGGTCGCAAATGGCGATCTGCTCTGGCGGCACCGGCACGTTGTTCACCAACACGCGCAGCACCGGCTGGTCCCCAAAATAGATGGGGCGGGGAGTCCGGCCGTCTACGATCGCCTGCCGGCGCGCCTCCAGTTCATCGTAGAGCGGGCGCCGCCGCAGCGGGCCGGGCACGTTCAATTCGGAGGCCAGTTGGGTGATCTCGGTCTCGGTGCGCGGCACGTTGAACAGCGGCGCGTCGTGACCCAGGGGGCTGAACCGGAAGCGTCCCTCCTCGGCCGCGTTCGCGGCGGGGACGGGACGCGCGGTGACCCGCGC
The DNA here is from genome assembly GCA_016210785.1 of Armatimonadota bacterium. Classification (GTDB taxonomy): domain Bacteria; phylum Sysuimicrobiota; class Sysuimicrobiia; order Sysuimicrobiales; family JACQTN01; genus JACQTN01. The sequence goes on along the minus strand of JACQTN010000017.1, from coordinate 449 downwards.
CACGTGGTAGCTCTGGAGGCGCCACAGGAAGAGGCCGAGGTGAGGGATGTTGTATTTGCCCCGTCCCACGTCGATGTGCCGGACCTCCGCGGTGCGGGCCGCCCGCTCGAACGGGCCGCCGAGCAACTGGAGCGCGCTGGCATCCCGCAGGCCGGCCGTGCCGCCCTTCCCCGGCCGCACGTGGTTGATGTACTGCGTGGCGGCGAGCAACTCGAAGAACTCCACGGCGTGCGCGGGCCAGCCGGTGGCGGCGCGCGCCAGGTCCTCCAGCACGGCCGCGGTGCCCTTGCGCCGGCGGAAGGCCACCGTGTTGGCCACCAGGGGCCGCTGGCTGAATGCGCCGTCCCGCACCGGCAGCAGGCCGCGCACGCTGAGCAGGTCGCCGATGTACGGCACGACCCACTCGCCGCAGGTCTCGATGAACCAGTTGTCGTAGAGGCGGTCGACGT
>JACQTN010000183.1 GCA_016210785.1 Armatimonadota bacterium | reverse complement strand
GCTTTGTGAAGGGTGGAACGGCGTAAAGCCATTCCACCCAACCTTGGGCTAACCGGCCGGCGATACCAGCCGCGCGCCTTCCTCGTAGGTGGACTTGAGGCGGCGGCGCTCCGCCCAGCGCTCCGTGGCGAGATCGATGAGCCGGGAAAGGAGAGCGGAGTATGAAAGGCCCGACGCCTCCCACATCCGCGGGTACATGCTCACCGCCGTGAACCCCGGGATGGTGTTCACCTCGTTGACCAGGATGCGGTCGGTCTGCCGCTCCAGGAAACAGTCCACGCGCGCCATCCCGCTGCACCCCAGCGCCATGTAGGCACGGCGGGCGACGTCCCGGATCTCCTCCCGCACCTGATCCCCGATCGGCGCCGGCACCAGCAGGCGCGTCTGCTCGTCCAGGTACTTGGCGGTGTAGTCGTAGAACTCGCGCGCGGGCACGACCTCCCCCGGCACCGACACCCATGGATCGTGGTTGCCCAGCACGGAGCATTCGATCTCGCGCGCGTCCACGCCCTGCTCGACGATGGCCTTGGTATCGTATTCCAGCGCCGTCTCCAGGGCGGCGGGCATCTGCCAGGACGCCCGCACCTTGGTCACGCCCACGGAGGACCCCAGCGCCGCGGGCTTGACGAAGACCGGATAGGCGAGACGGCGATCCACCTCTGCCACGGCGTCGCGCAGCGCGGCGCGCACCTGGTGCCCCGTGACGGTGAGGAAGGGCACCACGGGCAGCCCCGCCTGATGCAGCAGCCGCTTGGTGATGTCCTTGTCCATCCCGATCGCCGAGGCCAGCACGTCGGCGCCGGCGTAGGGAATGCCCGCCATCTCGAAGGCGCCCTGGATCGTCCCGTCCTCGCCGTACGTCCCATGCAGCGCCGGGAAGAAGACGTCCACGGGGATGGTCTCCCACGTCCCCCACACCAGCAACCCGCCGGCCGCCGGGGAAGTGGGCAGGATCACCTCACGCCCGTCCACGGTCCAGCGCCCCTCCCGCGTGATGTACACGGGGAGCGGGTCGAAGCGCGCGCGATCCAGCGCGTCGAGGATGGAGCGCGCGGACAGGATGGAGACCTCGTGCTCTCCCGACTGCCCGCCGTAGACCACCGCTACGCGAAGCCTGCCCATGCTCGCCCCCCCGATCGATCCATGTTCCGCCTCTGCCAGGTCCGGATGCGCGCGTGCAGCAGCGCCACCGCGCCTTCGCTCAGCACGCTGCCAAACGGGACCACCTCCGCGCGCGGCGGGATGTCCGCGGCGATCCGCTCCAGCACCTTGGGGGACGCCAGCACCACGTCGGCATGCGCCAGCGTCCGGCGCAACGGCTCGCCGTCGCGCAGCGTGGCGGTGAGCAGGCGCCGTCGCCGGATGCCTACCGCCCAGATGGAGCGCTCCTTGCTCTGCACACCCTCCGCGGTGGCGCAGACGAGAGCGACCGTCCGGTCCTTCGGCAGGTGCGCCACGCGGGCCAGCGTGGCGAAGTCGGGAACGGCCATCAGGCCGATTACCTCCCGCCCGGGCACGCGCCGGCGCACCTCCTCCACGTGGAAGAACGTGGTCGCCACCAGGTCCAGGTCGTGCCACCGCTTCTCCACGTCAGCGAGGAGCACCGGCGTGATCGGCACCGCCACCTCGCGGGAGAGCGCGTTGACGAAGTAGGCCAGGTCGGAGGCGTTGCACTCCACGAAACCCAGCCGCGGGCGCGCCGCAGGTCTCCGCTTCCGCCCGCCGCGCACCACCAGCGCACTGGCCACGTCCTCCACCGTGAGCCCCGCCGCCGCCGCGGCGTCCAGCAGGCGGTCGATCATGTGGGCGATCGCCTCGCCGCCTCTGGCGGCCGGCCGGCGCGCGGCGACAAACGTGCCGCGGCCCACGGTGCTCTCCAGGTAGCCCTCCGCGGTCAGGTCCTGGTAGACGCGGGCCACGGTGTTGCGGTTGACGCGGAGGAAACCGGCCAGGGTGCGCACCGGGGGCAGGCGCTCCCCGGCCTGGAGGTCGCCGGACAGGATGAGATACTTCAACTGGGCGCGGAGCTGCTCGCCGAGAGAAAGCTGTCCGTTGCGGTCGACGGCCAGGCGCACAGACGGTCTCGGAGCCCTCAGAAGATTGTCATAGTAACACTATGACAATTCTACACGGCGAGCCCCCGGCCGTCAACGGATCACGGCATCAGAGATCCGACGGAACAAGGCGGCGGATGCCGGCCACCCGGTCGCAGGCGGCGTCAGGGCGGAAACCAGGAAGGTGGGCGGCCGGTCGGCCTGGGACTTTTGGCCCTAGCCTGCCCGAACTCTCCATTGAGATTTCATCGGATCTTCCGTACCCTTGGATGTGGAGGGTGAACGAAGATGCTGAGGTTTGACGCAGGGACTGAGGAGATCGGTTACGAGCAGGACGAGGTGGAGCGTCTCCTGGAGGCGCAGGGCTTCCGGCTCGGCGCCCTGGAGGTGGAGGCGCGCCCCCGGCTCAACCTCTACCGGCAGGCCAGGGAGGCCGAAGAGGTCGACATCACCCTCGCCCGCCGGAGCGAGATGCGGGAAGGCATCCAGGTGGAGTACGTGCGGGAGTTCCGCAGCGTGGGCCTGCCTGCCAGGATGCCGGTCCACTCGGTGCAGATCGACCTCGTCAAGGATCTCCTCAGGCACGGCCCAGACTTCGTGGGTGAGAAGGTCGTCCTGATCGTGGACGGCACTCGCTACGAACTGGCCTACCTGCTGGGTGAGGGGTTGTCGGGGATGGTCACGCGCGCCGGACGCCGGGGTCTGGATCTCCTCAAGTATCGCCGGGGAATCACCCTCAGGCAGGCGCTGGAAGCCACCCTTCGCGAGATCCGCGCGCCCGCGGCCTCGGTGGCGTAAGCGCTCCCCCTCTCCTCACAAGTCAACGGAATACGACGTCCCTCCGCGCCCCGGTGACCGGGGCGCGGTTGCATGTGCGAGAGGGCGCGGACCACTCAGATGAGTTTGCGGATCCGCACCAGGTCGATGCGTGGACCCGTCATCGCCTCGATGGTGAGCTCCAGCCTGTCCGTCCGAAACCTGAATCCTCTCTCCGGCACCCGCCCCAGGTGGTGGAAGATGAAGCCGCCTAGCGTGTTGGCTTCTTCTGTGGGCAGGTCGATCTCGAAGGCGTCGTTGAGGTCCGCCAGCGGGATAGCCGCATCGACCACGATCAGGTTCGACCGCTTCAGCCGGATGAACCCCTCTTCCCGCCGGAACTCGCCGGGGATCTCGCCCACGATCTCCTCCACGAGATCCTCGATGGTGACGATGCCGGCCGTCCCGCCGAACTCCTCCACCACCACGGCGAGGGCAATTCTCCTGTCGCGCATCTCGCCCAGCAGATCCACCACCGGCTTGCTCTCCGGCACCCGCCCCAGGTGGTGGAAGATGAAGCCGCCTAGCGTGTTGGCTTCTTC
>JACQTN010000016.1 GCA_016210785.1 Armatimonadota bacterium | reverse complement strand
GTTCTGCCTGAACATGCTGGCCATCGCCCTGGAGCTGGCGAAGACCGACCCCGCCTACGAGGACGTCGCCACCAAGTTCTTCGAGCACTTCCTGTACATCGCCGGCGCGCTCAACAACATCGGCGGCGAGGGCATCGCCCTGTGGGACGACGAGGACGAGTTCTTCTACGACGTGCTGCATCTGCCGGACAATTCGTGGCTGCGGCTGAGGCTGCGCTCGCTGGTGGGCCTCATCCCGCTGCTGGCCGTGGAAACCATCGAACCGGCGCTGCTGGACTCCCAGCCGGGGTTCAAGCGGCGCCTGGAGTGGTTCCTGGAGCACCGGCCGGACCTGGCGCGCCTGGTCTCGCGCTGGTACGAGCCGGGGATGGGGGAGCGCCGTCTGCTGGCCCTGGCGCGGGGCCACCGCATGAAACGCGTGCTCAGGCGCATGCTCGATCCGAACGAGTTCCTCAGCGACCACGGGGTCCGGTCCGTGAGCCGGTGCCACGCGGACCACCCGTACACGCTCCACGTCAACGGGATGGCCCACACGGTCGCCTACGAACCGGCCGAGTCCCGCAGCGGGCTGTTTGGCGGCAACTCCAACTGGCGCGGGCCGATCTGGTTTCCGATCAACTTCCTGCTGATCGAGTCGCTCCAGAAGTTTCACCATTACTACGGCGACGACTTCCTGGTGGAGTGTCCCACCGGCTCCGGCACGAAACGGACGCTGTGGCAGATCGCGGAGGAACTCTCGCGGCGGCTGTGCCGCATCTTCCTGCGCGGGCCGGACGGCCGCCGTCCCGTCTTCGGGACCAACGAGGTGTTTCAGGCCGACCCGCACTGGCGCGACCACGTGCTGTACTACGAGTACTTCCACGGCGACACCGGCGCAGGTCTCGGGGCCGGCCACCAGACCGGGTGGACGGCGCTGGTCGCAAAACTGTTGGACCAGACCGCACGGAGTTCGCCCGAACGGAGCGTATCCGCGAAGAAAGGATCCCCGTAAGCCTCCACGCGGATCGCGTCCTGGGCGGCGCAGGCAGACTTCCGGGCGCAGTCCGGGCAAGAACTGCCGGGTCCGCGCCGAACACTCTTCGCGCAGGCATCTAGGCCCCGCCACATCCTGCGAGGAGCTTCCTGGTTTGGCATTTCCCAGACAGCTTCCTAGCCTCCGGAGGTACCCGTCCCGTGACCACGCGGCGCAGCCCCCCGCCTCGTCCGGCCGCCAGGTGGGCCTTTGCCAACGAGTCGGGCGCGCGCATTTTCATCCACTGCGCCCAGTCCGAGATGGATGTGGCCGCGCTGCGCGGCCGCGGCCACGACGGAGCCGTACGCTGTCTTGCTGCCTGCGGCGTCCTCGGCCCGGACCTGGTGGCGGCCCACTGTATCTACATCGATGGCGACGAGGTGCTGCTGGCCATGGCCGGAGAGCGGGGCATCACCGTTGAATCCGACGAACTGGTTATCTGAATTCCTCTACAGCACTTTGAAATGCTCCAGGTGTCTCAGTGCCTTGTCGAAGGTCGCCGTCTCGTCACATCCAGCCATGCGGTTTCTCTGACCTATCAGGCAGTCGGCGAAGTCGGCACCGGTCGCCCTGTACTCCCGAAGCGCCGCCCAGGCCAGGTCCTTGTCTTCAACCTCAAACTGCCGGGCCGTCAAGATCTTTTCGAGTACGGCGGCGATAGTATCCCTTTGAACGCCGTAGAAGGATCGGAGTATCCACACGGTTTCGCACAGAACGATGACGTTGATGAGGCACTGCTCTCCCGCAGCGCCTGTGTCTTGAATGTACCGCTGGGCGCGAGCCCATTGTGCAGGCTCGTCTCGGGTCAGATACCGGACCAGAATGTTCGTGTCGATTCCTTTCATCGTCTGCGAGTGGATCGACGAAAAGCCTCGGCGACATGCCTGCCAATCGCCTCGTGCATTTCGTCTACAGTCGCGGCGCGCATGCCCTTGCGATAAAGAATCCCCGAGAGTTCAGAAACATCAATCGTGACAGGTTGAAGCAGCACGCGCCCATCGTTTTCAATCAAGAAGTCAACACGGTCGCCTGCCTTCAGCCTGAGATGAGCCCGCACCTGTTTGGGCAACGTAATCTGGCCTTTGCTCGTCACCGTGGCGGTCGGCATGGCACGAAGCCTCCTTACTTTGAGGCCGTTCCTTACTTCATAGTAAGTCGGATGAGATCCGCCTGTCAAGGCCCGGCGATCACCGTGCCTCCATGCCCAGCGTCTGCAGTTGCCGCAGCGACCCGTACAGGGCAACCAGCCGCCCATACTCCTCCTCATTGTAGAACCGGCACCGCCCCGCCGTGAACGCCTTCGCCGCCTCCACGCAGAAGCGCACCGCCTGCTCGATGTCCACCACCTGGCTCGCGCCCGTCGCCGACCCCGGGACCGGGACCTCCGCGGTGAGAGCCAGTCCCACCACCGGCGCCGCGGTGACGGTGCACGGCTGCATGAGGCTGTTGAGGTGGAAGATCCCGTTGCCGTACGGCGTGATGTCCTGGGTCGTGATGGGGAGGACGACGGGCGGCCGGCCGGTGACCCACTCCACCACGTCGAGCAGGTCCTCGCTGACGCGGAGGATGTAGCCCTCCTTCACCGTGGGCGTGATGGCGATGCCACGGCGGTTGAGGACGCGGTTGCCCCGGGTGGTGTCGATGGAGATGATGGCGTCCATGGCCGGGTCCACGGTGCGGTCCAGCACGTCGTGGATCTCCACCGGCGAACTCATCATCGGCACCGGTTTCCGCGCCTGGACGGGCGCATCCGGGCAGATGTGCGTCGCCATCAGGACGTCGCCCGGCAGCGCATCCCCGGCCGCCTGCATGTCCAGAAGCTTCAGCGCGCAGGCGACCGCGCTGATGGCGCCGTCGGCATCCGAGACGAGTCCTTGCTGGTGAGGCCGCGCGCCGATCCCGCCGAGTTGGCCGATAATGCCCAGGGTGGGCGCAGTGCCGCCCCCCGCCCTGCCGTCGGTCCCCGCGATGACAACCCTGATGACGTCGGTGTGGCCGCGCGGACCTTCGAGGCACTCCACCTCCACGCCGGCACGGACCCGCGCACGCAGCAGATCGGCCACGGCCTGCCCCGTGACCCTTGCCGAGTCCAGCAGCTCATATGCTTCGATCGCCTGTCTCATGGCCATGGTGGGCGAGTCCTCCTCACGCCGACCCCGTCAGGAATACGCGCGGTTCGCCCCGAGCCTCCTGAGCCCGTCGAAGGGCGCGCATCGCGGGCAAGACACGAACGGCACGACCCGCACCGAAACGCCTCAGACCGCATCCGGCGAGGCGGCCGGCCCCGGCTCCGCCGGAGCCGCCTGATCGCCGGACTGTGCCTGCAGGTGCGCCAGGATCTTGTCCGCCGTCTTGGGCCCCACCACGGCGGCTAGATCCTCCCGGCTCGCCCCCCGGACCTTTCGCACCGACCCGAAGTGCCGGATCAGATCGCGCTTGCGCTTCTCCCCCACTCCCGGAATCTCGTCCAGCACCGAGAAGACGATCTTGCGCTCGCGCAGCTTCTGGTGATAGGTGTTGGCGAAGCGGTGCGCCTCGTCGCGGATGCGCTGCACCAGCCGCAAGGCCTGGGAGTCGCGCGGCAGCGCCATGGGCTCCTCGTGATCGCGGGTGAAGATCAGCTCCGCCCGCTTGGCCAGGCCGATGGCGGGGATGGACTGGTTGTACTCGAAGAGGACCTCCAGCCCGGCGTTGAGCTGGCCGCGGCCGCCGTCGATCAGCAGCAGGTCGGGGAGGATGGACCACTTGGGCTTCACCGGCTCGTCGCGGTCCAGGCGCTCCTGCTCGCGCCGCGCCTCCTCGAAACGCCGGCGCAGCACCTCCTGCAGCATGGCGTAGTCGTCGGGCCCCTCGGTCCACTTGATCTTGAACCGGCGGTACGCGTCCTTCTTCGGCCGCCCGCCCTCACAGACCACCAGCGAGCCCACCGACTCCCCGCCCTGGAAATTGCTGATGTCGTAGGCCTCGATGCGGAAGGGCGGCTGCTCCAGCCCCAGCAGATCCTGCAACTCCTTCACCGACAGCCCCTCCATCCCCACCAGCCGCACCCGCTCCTGCTGCAGGAAGAGGGATGCGTTCTCTACAGCCATCTCCACCAGGCGCCGCTTCTCGCCCTTTTGGGGGACGAGGACTTCTACGTTGCCCTCACGCCGCGCGGTCAGCCACTCCGCGATGAGGTCCTGGTCCTCGATGGGCGTCTGCAGGAGCACTTCGCGCGGGACCGACGTGGCGGCCTCGTAGTACTGCTCGATGAACGCACGCAGCGCTTCCTCCGGCTTCGCGCCGCGCGTGCCCTCCAGCATGAAGTGCTCCTGCCCCACCAGCTTGCCCGTCCGCACGTAGAACATCTGGACGCAGGCCTGGTCGCCCTCCACCGCCAGCGCCACCACGTCCCGGTCCTCCTGGCCGGCGGTGACGATCTTCTGTTTTTCGAAGATGGCCTCCAGGCCCTGGATCTGGTCGCGCAGGCGGGCGGCGCGCTCGAACTGCATGCCCTCCGCGGCCTCCTCCATCTCCCGGCGCAGGACGTCGATGAGGGGCTCCTGCTTCCCCTGGAGGAACAGCACGGCCTGCTTCACCTGCTCCTGGTACTGCTCCGCAGTCGCGCCCCAGGCGACGCATGGCGCGGTGCACTGGCCGATGTAGTAGTCCAGGCACGGGCGCGGGAGGTCGCGGGTGATCTCAATCTTGCAGGTGCGAAGCTTGAAGAGCTTGCGGACCGTGCGGATGGTCCGGCCCACCAGTTTCGGTTCGTGATAGGGGTACGGCCCGAAGTAGCGGCCGCCGTCCCGCACGACCTTGCGCGTCATCACGATCTTCGGGTAGTCCTCATAGGTGATCTTCAGGTACGGGAAGGCCTTGTCGTCGGCCATGCGCACGTTGTAGAAGGGGCGGTGGCGCTTGATCAGGTTGGTCTCCAGGATCAGCGCCTCCACTTCGTTGGCGCACGCCACGAACTCGAAATCCCGGATCTTGCCCATGAGGTGGCGGATGCGGGGGCTCTCCACGCTCATGGGGTCCTGGAAGTACTGGCGGATGCGGCTGCGCAGGGACTGGGCCTTGCCGACGTAGATCACCCTGGCCGCGGCGTCGCGCATGAGGTAGACGCCGGGCCGGGTGGGGACGGCCTTGAGCTTTTCGGCCAGCTCCGGAGATCTGGGTTGGATCTGCTCAGGCTCATCCAGACTCATCGGGAAACTCCGCTGCACCGCACTGGTACTATTCTATGCCGTTTCGCTGCAATCCGTCCCCAGATTCCCCCAAGAGCCGGCGGACCTATTCCTCGCATCTCCTCAAGGGCTTGTCAGATATCAAATTTCGGCCTATTCTTGTGCATGGGGTGGATATCCAATGAGAACGACCGTTGATGTAGACAAGGCTACCTTGCAGGAGGCTATGAAGCTGGCAAACGTCAGGACTCAGAAGGAGGCCATCAACCTGGCCCTGGAGGAATTTGTGCGCCGAAGGCGCCTGGAGAGGCTTGCGGCGATGATCGGGACATACGAAATCGGCCTTACCCCTGAAGAGCTTAAGAGAATCCGCGCGCAGGATATCGATGACTGATGTGCGGTTATTCGTGAGCCCGGCCGTACGAATTTCACCTGGAGAATGTCAAAATGCCCGATCGCATCCTTATCGACACCTCTGCCTGGGTGCGAGTGCTGCGAAAGGATCCACCAGCGGCGCTGGCAGAGGCCG
>JACQTN010000179.1 GCA_016210785.1 Armatimonadota bacterium | reverse complement strand
TTCCAGGTGCGCCGCGTCGCCGTGGCCCATCCCGACAAGCCGCGCGCCGTGCCCGTGGACCGTGCCCTGCTGACCGGCGACGCGTGGGAGGTGGTCACCGACCCGCGCATCGACGTGGTGGTGGAGGTCATGGGTGGGATCGAGCCGGCGCGCTCCTACGTGCTGCGCGCCCTGGAGCAGCGCAAGAGCGTGGTGACCGCCAACAAGCAGTTGATGGCCAACCGCGGGCGCGAGCTGTTGGACGCGGCGGAGGCGGCGGGTGTGGACCTGTGTTTTGAGGCCAGCGTGGGCGGCGGCATCCCGCTGATCCGTCCGATCAAGGAAGGACTGGCCGCCAACCGCATCGTTGAGGTGACCGGCATCCTGAACGGGACGACCAACTACATCCTGACCCGCATGACCCGCGAGGGGTGGACGTTCAGCGAGGCGCTGAGCGAGGCGCAGGCGCGCGGTTTCGCCGAGCAGGACCCCACCGACGACGTGGAAGGGCACGACGCGGCGGCCAAGCTGGCCATCCTGGCCTCGGTGTGCTTCAACACCCGCGTCACGGCCAGCGACGTGCCCCGCGAGGGCATCAGCCGGATCTCTCCCCGCGACGTCGAGTACGCGCGCGAGCTGGGCTACGTCATCAAGCTGCTGGCCATCGGCCGCCAGGTGGATGGGCAGGTGGAGGTCCGGGTCCATCCCGCGATGATCCCCACGTCCCATCCCCTCGCCGCGGTGACCGATGAGTACAACGCCGTGCTGGTGCGCGGAGACGCCGTGGGCGAGGTGATGTTCTACGGGCGGGGCGCGGGCGGCGGCCCCACTGCCAGCGCCATCATCGCCGACCTAGTGGACGTCGGCCGCAACCGCCGGCTGGGCGCGGCGGGCCGCCTCGGCTGCACGTGTTACCGCAGCACCCCCATCCGCGATCCCGATCTGTCAGAAGCGTGCTTCTACCTGGGCCTCCAGGCGGCGGATCAGCCGGGCGTCTTCGCCCGCATCGCCGCGGTCTTCGGCGAGGAGGGCGTGAGCATCGCCTCCATCGTGCAGAAGAGCCGCGGGGAGGTGGCCGACATCGTGCTGGTCACCCACCGTACCCAGGAGGCCAGGATGCGGCGGGTGCTGCCGAGGCTCCGCGAGCTGGCCGTGCTCAAGGAGGTCAGCAGCGTGATCCGCGTCGAGGTCGACGAGGCGTGAGTCCCGGTGGCCGGCGGGGCGTGGTCGGCGTGAGTCCCGGGACCTGGCGCGGGGTGATCGAGGAGTTCCGCGAGTTCCTCCCCGTCACCCGCGAGACGCCGGTGGTGACCCTCCTCGAGGGGAACACCCCTCTGGTGGAGAGCCGGGTGCTGAGCGCGCGCATCGGCCGGCGGCTCCTCATCAAAGTGGAAGGCGCGAATCCCACCGGGTCCTTCAAGGACCGGGGGATGACGGTGGCGATCTCCAAGGCGCTGGAGGCGCGGAGCCGCGCCGTCGTCTGCGCTTCCACCGGCAACACCGCGGCCTCCGCGGCGGCGTACTCGGCGCGCGCCGGCCTGCCCTGCTTCGTCATCGTGCCGGCGGGCGGGGTCGCGATGGGCAAAATGGCCCAGGCGCTGGTGCACGGGGCGGAGGCGGTCTCCGTGCGGGGTACCTTCGACGACGCCATGGAGCTGGCGCGCACCGTCACGGAGCAGATGTCGCTGACGCTGGTGAACTCGCTCAACCCGCACCGGCTGGAGGGGCAGAAGACGGTCGCCTTCGAGATCTGCGACGCCCTGGGCCGGGTGCCGGACCTGATCGCGCTGCCCGTGGGCAACGCGGGGAACATCACGGCGCTGTGGCGCGGCCTGGCGGCGTACCACGAGCGCGGGCGCATCGCGGCGCTGCCGACGCTGCTGGGCGTGCAGGCGGCGGGCGCGGCCCCGCTGGTGGAGGGTCGGCGGATCGGGGTGCCGCAGACGGTGGCATCGGCGATCCGCGGCGGCAAACCCGCCGCCAGGAAGCCGGCGGGGGGGGCGGGGCAGGCGAGCCCCGGTGAGTTCACCAAGGTGACCGACGAGGAGATCCTGGAGACGCAGGCCCTGCTGGCGCGGGAGGAAGGGATCTTCGTGGAGCCCGCCTCCGCGACAGGCGTGGCGGGGCTGCTGCGCCGCGCGGCGGAAGGGACGCTGCCGGACGGCGAGGTGGCGGTCGCCATCGTCACAGGTCACGGGCTCAAGGACGTGGACACGGCGCTGGGGCGTGTGCGGATCCCGCCGCCGGTGCGCGCGTCCTTCGAGTCGGTGGCGCGGGTGATCGAGGGGGTCATCGGACGGTGAGCGCGCTCCGGCGCGTGACAGTGAAAGTGCCGGCGACCATCGCCAACCTGGGGCCCGGGTTCGACGCGCTGGGACTGGCGGTACGTTTCTACAACGTGCTGACGGTGGAGCGGGCGGAGAGGACGGAGGTGACCGTCACGGGCGCGGGCGCGGACCGGCTGCCCCGCGACGGCCGCAACCTGGTCCTGCGGACGGCGGAGGAGGTGGCCCAGAAGGCGGGGCGTGCGCTGGGCCCGCTGCGGGTGACGCAGCGCAACGCCATCCCGCTGCGCCGGGGGCTCGGAAGCAGCGCCGCGGCCATCGCCGGCGGCACCGTGGCCGCCAACGCGCTGCTCGGCGACCCGCTGCCGCTGGGCGCGCTGCTGGATCTGGCGTGCGGCCTGGAGGGGCATCCCGATAACGTGACCCCGGCTCTGGTTGGCGGGCTGGTGGCCTGCACCCTGGACGGCGGCCGCGTGCGGTGGGCGAAGGTGGACGTGCGCGGGACGTGGCGGCTCGTGCTCGCAATCCCGGAGGTGGAGGTCTCGACCGCGGAGGCGCGGCGGCTGCTGCCGCAGACAGTGCCGTTTCCGGACGCGGTGTTCAACGTGGGGCGGGCGGCGCTGCTGGTGGCGGCGCTGACCGGCGACCGGCCCGACCTGCTGGGCGCGGCCACCCAGGACCGGCTGCACCAGCCCTACCGCCGGCCGCTGGTGCCGTGGCTGGAGGCGGTGATGGACGCGGCGCGGGGCGCCGGCGCCTATGGCGTCATGCTGAGCGGGTCGGGGCCGACGGTGGCGGCCTTTGCCCCCGACGGCGCGTGCGGCGAGGCGATGCAACGCGCCCTCGCCGGTGCGGGCGTGGCGTGCCAGATCGTGGTGACGGAGATCGACCCGGAGGGCGCGCGGGTGGTGAAGGAGGACAATCCGGTTCGCGTGTGAGGCACCCCTCACCCTACCCTCTCCCCCTGGGGGAGAGGGGAACAGGTCACGGGAGACCACATGGGACTCATCGTTCAAAAATACGGAGGCACGTCGGTGGCCACGCCGGAGCGCGTGAAGCACGTGGCCCGGCGGGTCGTGGCCACCAAGCAGGCGGGCCACAAGGTGGCGGTGGTGGTCTCCGCGCCCGGCGGCACCACCGATCACCTCATCGATCTGGCGCGCCAGGTAAACGAGCGGCCGCCCGCGCGGGAGATGGACATGCTGCTGGCCACCGGCGAGCAGGTCTCCATCGCCCTGCTGGCCATGGCGATACACAAGCTGGACCACGCGGCCATCTCCCTCACCGGCGCGCAGGTGCGCATCCTCACCGACAAGGTGCACACCAAAGCGCGCATCCTGGAGGTGGACCGCCGGCGCCTGGACCGGGAGCTGAGCCGGGGCAACATCGTGATCGTGGCGGGGTTCCAGGGGATTACCGCGGAGGACGAGATCACCACGCTGGGACGCGGCGGCTCAGACGTGACCGCGGTGGCGCTGGCCTCCGCCCTGGGGGCCGACGTCTGCGAGATCTACACCGACGTGGAAGGCGTCTTCACGGCCGATCCCCGGATCGCGCCGGGGGTGCGCAAGCTGGACGTCCTCTCCTTCGACGAGATCTTGGAGATGGCCTCGAGCGGGGCCGTGGTGCTGCAGACGCGGGCCGCGGAGTACGCCAAGCAGTATAACGTCCCGCTCCACATCCGCTCCACCTTCTCCGAAGCCGAGGGGACCAGAATCGTGGAGGAGCGTGCCATGGAGAAGTCGCGCGTGGTGACGGCGGTGACCCATGACAGGGACGTGACCAAGATCACCATCGCCGGCCTGCCCGACGTGCCGGGCGTGGCCCACCGCCTGTTCAGCGCGCTGGCGGCCAGGCACATCAACGTGGACATGATCATCCAGAGCGCCAGCCGCGACGGGAAGGCGGACATCTCCTTCACCGTCTCCAGCGCCGACGGCGAGACCGCGGCGAAGGTGACGGAGGAGGTCTCGCGGGAGATCGGCGCGCGCGGCGTGCACTGGGAGAACGGCGTGGCCAAGATCTCCATCGTCGGCGCGGGCATGGTGAGCAATCCCGGCGTGGCCGCCAAGCTGTTCGGGGCCATCGCCGAGGAGGGCGTGAACATCCAGTTGATCAGCACGTCGGAGATCAAGGTCTCCTGCATCATCGACGCCGCGGAGGTCGAGCGCTGCGTGCGCGCCGTCCACCGGGCCTTCAACCTGGATCGCCTGTGAGCACCGCGCGGAGTGACCCGCTGGAAACATCCGCCGCGGTGCTTCGAGGGGCTCTGGGGATGTTTCGAGGGGGTCAAAGGGGGTGACGGAAATGGCGTTTGCCCAGAAGCTGGTGTGCCGGGAGTGCGGGACGGAGTACCCGCTGGGGCCGCACTACGTGTGCGAGGAGTGCTTCGGCCCGCTGGAGGTGCACTACGACTACGACAAGCTTCGGCAGACCCTGGGCGCCAGCGAGATCGCCCGACGCCCCTCCACGCTGTGGCGCTATCGCGAGCTGCTTCCCGTGGGAGATGCGCCGCCGGTGGACATGGGCGCGGGCTTCACGCCCCTGGTCCGGGCGGAGAACCTGGGACGCCGGCTCGGGCTGCGCAACCTCTACCTGAAGAACGACGCCGCGAACCCCACCCACTCCTTCAAGGACCGGGCGGTGTCGGTGGCGGTGACCATGGCCCGCCAGTTCGATTTCGAGGCGGCGGCGTGTCCTTCCACCGGGAACCTGGCCAACTCTCTGGCCGCGCACGCCGCCAAGGCCAGCATCCCCGCCTACATCTTTATCCCGCGGGGGCTGGAGCGGGCCAAGATTCTCAGCACGGCGGTGTACGGGCCGACCGTGGTGGAGGTGGACGGTACCTACGACGACGTCAACCGCCTGTGCACCGAACTGGCCGACGAGTTCCGGTGGGCGTTCGTCAACGTGAATCTGCGTCCCTACTACTCGGAGGGCGCCAAGACGCTGGCCTTCGAGGTGGTGGAGCAGCTCGGCTGGCGGGCGCCCGACCACGTCATCGTGCCCATCGCGTCGGGCAACCTGCTCGTGAAGATCGACAAGGGGCTGGACGAGCTCCGGCGCGTGGGGCTCCTGGACGGCGGACCGGTCACGCGCGTGCACGGCGCCCAGCCCGCGGGATGCGCGCCGGTGGCCGACGCCTTCCGCCGCGGCGCGGACGACGTGAAGCCAGTGCGGCCCGACACCATCGTCAAGTCGCTGGCGATCGGCAACCCGGCCGACGGCATCTACGCCCTGCAGACGGTGCGCAGCACGGGCGGCGTGGTGGAGACCGTGACCGACGAGGAGGTCGTGGAGAGCATCCGCCTGCTGGCGGAGACGGAGGGGCTGTTTACGGAGACCGCGGGCGGTGTGACCACCGGTGTGCTGCGCCGGCTGGCAGAGGCAGGCGCCTTCCGTCCCGACGAGACCGTGGTGGCGTACATCACCGGCATGGGGCTGAAGACGCCTGAGGCGGTGGACGGCGTGTTGAAGGCGCCGGTCCGCATTCCCGCCACGGTGCGGGCGTTCGAGGAGAAGGTGTTGGGACGCGTGGCCGTGAGTTGAGCCGTGCGCCAATGCCGGCCGGCGCGCTTCGACGATGCTCAACGCGAACGGCTCGGCGGACGGGAGGGTCAGGCAATGCCGGTTAAGGTGCGCATTCCCATGCCGCTGCGGCGGCTCACGGGCGGCAACAAGATCGTCGAGGTGGACGGGGCGACGCTCCGCGACGTGATCGAGAACCTGGAGCGCAAACACCCGGGGGTGAGGGAGCGGGTGCTGGACAGCGACGGCCAGGTGCTGCGGTTTGTCAACATCTTCGTCAACGAGCAGGATATCCGCACGCTGGCCGGGCTGCAGACCCCGGTGCCCGAGGGCGCCGAGGTGTCCATCATCCCCGCTCTGGCCGGCGGGATTTTCTCGGAGGGGGAGGGCGCTTTCCCTCCCCCTTCCGATACCTCCCCCTCCCCTGATTCTGCGGCGTCCATCATGCTGGGGATGCTCGGACCCGGCTCGCCGGTCCTGCGCATGAATGCTGGGCATGAATGATTCGTGGATTGCGAAGAAGGCCGCGCTGCTGGCCGGCTACTCCCTCCGCCTGCGCCCCGGCGACCTGCTGGTGCTGGAGTCCACCCCGGCCGCGGGACCGCTGGTGCGCCAGGTTTACCGCGAGGCGCTGCGGGCCGGCGCCCACGTCCGCCTGAAGATCGGCCTGGAAGAGCTCGAGGAGATCTTCTACAAGCACGCCTCCGATGAACAGCTCACCTTCGTCTCGGACCTGGACCGGGCGGAGGTGGAGCGGATGGACGCCAGCCTGCGCATCGTGGCTCCCCTCAACCCCAAGGCGCTCACGGGGGTGGATCCGTCGCGGCAGGTCGGGTACTTCCGGGCGCACGGCCCGCTGCGGGAGATCTTCTTCGGCCGGTCAGGCCGCGGCGAGCTGCGATGGTGCCTGACCCGTCATCCCACCCACGCCGACGCCCAGGAGGCCGAAATGTCGCTCGGGGAGTTCGAGGAGTTCGTGGCCCGGGCGGAGTTTCTGGACCAGGTGGACCCGCTGGCGGCGTGGGAGACGCTGAGCGCCCGGCAGCGGGCGCAATGCGAATTCCTGGAGGGTGTGCGCGCGCTGGAGGTGAGGGCGCCGGACACGGACCTGCGGATGGGCGTGGCGGGGCGCCGGTGGTTCAACTCCGACGGCCGGCGCAACTTCCCCAGCGGCGAGGTCTTCACGGGGCCCGTGGAGGACTCGGTGGAGGGACACATCCGCTTCACCTTCCCGGCGCTGTACAGGGGGCGCGAGGTCACCGACGTCCGGCTGACCTTCGAGAAGGGGCGGGTGGTGAACGCCGAGGCGGCGCACGGCCGGGAGTTCCTGGAGGCGATGCTGGGCACCGACGCCGGGGCCCGCTACGTGGGCGAGTTTGCCTTCGGGAACAACGAGGCCATCACGCGCTTCAGCAAGATCATCCTCTTCGACGAGAAGATCGGCGGCACCGTCCACCTGGCCCTGGGGTCGAGCTATCCGGAGACCGGGGGGAAGAACCGGTCGGCCATCCACTGGGACATGATCTGCGACCTGCGGCAGGGCGGCGAGGTACGCGCCGACGGGCAGGTCATCCACCGCGACGGGCGCTGGGTCATCTGAACGGAAGACGCAGCGTTCTCTGGAGGAACGGGTGCGTCCGGACGTGTGCTATACTGCTGTCCGTGGGAGGTAGGCGTGCCGTGGTACAGGAAACCCCGTCAGCGTCGCGCGTTGCGATGGGTGCACCAGCGGCAACTTCGCCATAAGCCGTGACCGCCAGGAGCCGCGGCGCCGTCATCCGCCACATGGAGGCCCTGCGGCGCCAGATCCGCGAGCACAACTACCGCTACTACGTGCTCGACGCCTCCACCGTCTCCGACGCGGAGTACGATCGCCTGATGGCCAAACTCCGCGAGCTGGAGGCAACCCACCCCGACCTGGTCACCCCCGACTCGCCCACCCAGCGCGTGGGCGCGGCGCCCTCTGCGGCGTTTGCGGCGGTGGTCCACCGCCAGGCGATGCTCAGCCTGCAGAACGCCTTCACCGACGAGGACCTGCGGGCCTGGGAGCGGCGCGCACAGACCATCCTGGGCGCCCCGCCCGCCGGGTATGTCTGCGAGTTGAAGATCGACGGGGCGGCGGTGTCCCTCACGTACGAGGGCGGCGTGCTGGTCCGCGGCGCCACCCGGGGCGACGGCACCACGGGCGAGGACGTCACCGCCAATTTGAAGACGATCCGCAGCATCCCGCTGCGACTGCGGGTGGAGCACCCGCCGGCCCTGGTGGAGGTGCGGGGGGAGGTCTACCTCCCGCGCAGCCGGCTGGACGAGGTGAACCGCGAGCGCCAGGCCCGCGGGGAGCCGCTGTTTGCCAACCCCCGCAACGCCGCCGCCGGCTCCTTGCGCCAGCTCGACCCGAAGGTGACCGCGTCGCGGCCGCTAGACATCTTCGTGTACGGCATCGGGCACACGGAGGGACTCGACCTGGGCACCCAGGCGGAGGCCCTGGACTGGCTGCGGCAGGCCGGGCTCAAGGTCAACCCCCATTATCGCGCCGGCGAGACCGTGGACCAGGTGCTGGCCTGCGTCCGCCACTGGGAGCCGCACCATCACGACCTGGACTACGATACCGACGGCGTGGTGATCAAGGTCAACCGCTTCGATCAGCAGGCGGAGTTGGGCGCCACCAGTCAGTCGCCGCGCTGGGCCATCGCCTACAAGTTCCCGGCGGAACAGGCGGTCACGCGCGTGGTGGACATCACCGTGTACGTGGGACGCACCGGCGCCCTGACGCCGGTGGCAAAGCTGGAGCCGGTGCGGGTGTCGGGTGTGACGGTCACTAACGCCACGCTGCACAACGAGGACGAGGTGCGGCGCAAGGACGTGCGCACCGGCGACTGGGTGGTGGTGCAGCGGGCCGGCGAGGTGATCCCGGAGGTCGTCAGCGTTCTCGCCGAGCGGCGCACCGGAGAGGAGCGAGAGTTCCACATGCCTCGCACCTGCCCGGTGTGCGGCGCGGAGGTGGTGCGGCCGGAGGGCGAGGCGGTGACCCGCTGCCCCAACGCCGCCTGCCCGGCGCAGGCTATGGAGCGGCTCATCCACTTCGGCTCCCGCGACGCCATGAACATCGATGGCGTGGGGCCCAAGCTGATCCAGCAGCTCTGGGAGCGGGGGATGGTGAAGGATCCCGCGGACCTCTACCGCCTCGCCCACCAGGACCTGGCGGCGCTGGAGCGGATGGCGGACAAATCGGCGCAGAACGCCCTGGCCAGCATCGCGCGCAGCCGGCACACGACGCTCGCCCGGTTCCTGTACGCGCTCGGCATCCGGCACGTCGGCCAGCACGTGGCCGAGCAATTGGCCCGTCACTTCGCCACGCTCGACCGTCTCATGGCGGCGTCCTTCGAGGAGGTCCGGGACGTGCCCGGCATCGGGCCCACCATCGCCCAGAGCGTGGTGGACTTCTTCCACGAGCCCCGCAACCGCGCGCTGGTGAAGCGGCTGCTGGCGGCCGGGATCACCTTCGCCGCCCAGGAGTCGCGGCCAGCCGGGAAGCTGGAAGGGACAGAGTTCATCTTCACCGGGACGCTACGGCGGCGCGCCCGCCGGCAGGCGGAGGAACTGGTGAAGCGGCTGGGCGGCACGATCACCGGCAGTGTCTCCTCCAAGACCGACTACCTGGTGGCGGGGGAGGATCCGGGGTCCAAGCTGGAGCGCGCGCGGAAGCTGGGCGTGAAGATCCTGACAGAAGAGGAGTTCTTCGCCATGGTGGGAGAGGAGATGCCCTCGTGAGGCGGGTCCGGCTCGGGCTGATCCTGCTGGCCGTGCTGGCCGTCGCCGTCGCGGCCGCGGTGGTGGCCTGGCGGCTGCGGCCGTCGCCGGCGCGCGTGTCGATCTACCTGGTGCGGGTGAATCCGGCCACGCAGCAGGGCGAACTGGTGCCCGTGACCCGCGACGTGCCGCGGGGCGACGCCCGCAGCCTGGTGGCGGCCGCGATGGAGGAGCTGCTGCGCGGGCCGTCGGCGCCGGAGCGGGCGGGCGGGCTGGTCTCGGAGATCCCAGAAGGCACGCGGCTGCGCGGCGTCACCGTCAAGGACGGCGTCGCCTTCGTGGACCTTTCCCGCCGGGTGGAGCGAGGCGGGGGCGCCTTCAGTGTGCAGGCCCGCCTGTGGCAGATCGTGTACACGGCGACCCAGCTCCCCGATGCGCCGCGCGCCCGTCTCATCATCGAGGGCGAGGCGAAGGAGACCTTTACCGGAGAGGGGCTGATGATCGACGGACCGCTCGCCCGTCCCCAGGTGCCGCCGCGGCTGTGAGTGTTCTTGGGCACAGGGATTGCGCCCCGGCGTGACGAAAGAGGAGCCAGGAACTTCACGGAGGGCGGCGGAGGAAATGCCCGAGGTTTTTGCAGAGGAGATCGAGGCCCTCCTCGAGCGGTTGTCGGGCGTCGTCTCCTCCCGCGTCATCGCCTCCGAGACCGGGCAAATCGAGCGCATCCACCTCACCGCGGAAGCCCACGGCGACCCCAAAGAGATCCGCCGCGCCGTCACCTCCGCGCTGCTCAGCCAGTTCAACCTGCTCCTGGACGGCGCGCGCATCCACGTCGCCCCCCTGCGCGAAACGGACTCGCTGCGCGTGCGGTCCGCTCCACGGCTGCACAGCCTGCAGGAGCGTATCGGCGAGTCGGGCACCCAGGTGGTGGTGGAGATCCGCTGGGAGACCGACGCCGAGACGCGGGTCACGCGCGGCACGGCGCAGGGAACGCCCGGCCCGGCGGCGCGGCTGCGCACGGTGGCGCTGGCGGCGCTGGACGCCATGCGGCCGATGCTCGACCCGGGCGTGCGCCGTCCCCTGCTGGAGGCGGTGGCGATTCTCCCCTTTGCGCAGCGGCAAGTGGCGGTGGTGGCCGTGTCCTTTCCCGCGTCCGGCGGCGATGAGCAGCAGGTCGGCGCGACGTTTGTCGATGCTGGCGAAGGCGAGGCGGTGGTGATGGCGACGCTGGACGCCGCGGCGAAGCGCGACGTCCCAGGCGCGGTGCGCCCCCGGGCACCGTGGCCCGCCCAGGATCGGCGGGGCCGCCTGGAGGCCATGCGGCGGTCCTACCTGACGGCGGCCGGCCGCTTACCCGCGCCGGCGGCGGGAGATCCGGCGCCGCCGCCGCCCTCCGCTCCGCCGTCCCCGGCACCTTCGCTTCGCCCGTTCCCGCGTGCCTCGTCGTCGGGTCCGGCAGCGTCGCCGGAGCCGGTGGCGCCCGCCGCCCGGCCGGGTCCCCCTTCCTCCGGTGCCGTATCCACCAGCGCCGCGACGGCCCGGGCGCGGACCTCCGGGCCCTCGCGCGAGTCTCAGCCGTTCGACGTGCAGCGATCCGCGGCCGCCGCCGCGTCCGACGTGCTCAAGGATATCTCAGAGATTCGGCCGGAACCGCGGGGAGGTGCGCCTGTGAACACGCGCGAGATGCACGAACGCCCCACCGGCGTGGCCGGACACGTGGAACGGCGCCAGGGCACCGACCGGCGGCAGGTCATGGAGGACCAGTTCTACCAGGGGCTGGTGGACGGGGGCGCCCCGGTGCGCATCCTGTGCGTGGACGGCTACGAGATCCCCCAGGCCGTGATCCGCGCCTTCGGCACTTACAGCCTGCTGGTGGAGGCGGAGGGCCGCGAGGAGCTGATCTTCAAGCACGGTATCATCTCCATCCGTCCCCTCTCCCCGGTGCCCGCTCACGCCGACCGCCGGACTGGCGGCGGGGAGCGGTTCGCCTGAGATGCCGGGCCACATCGAGGACCTGCGCCGGCGCCGCGACCGCGTCCGGCAGATGGGCGGCGAAGAGCGCGTGCGCCGCCAGCACCAGGGCGGCAAGCTCACCGCGCGGGAGCGCCTTGATGTCCTCCTCGACCCCGGCACGTTTGTCGAGCTGGACATGTTCGTCACCCACCGCGCCCGCGAGTTCGGCATGGATCGCGTGGAGGCGCCGGCCGACGGCGTGGTGACCGGGCACGGCGCCATCGACGGCCGTCCCGTCTTCATCTTCTCCCAGGACTTCACCGTGCTGGGCGGCTCGCTGGGCGAGGGGCACGCTGCCAAGATCTGCAAGATCATGGACCTGGCCACCTCCACCGGCGCGCCCGTCATCGGCCTCAACGACTCGGGAGGCGCGCGCATCCAGGAGGGTGTGGAGAGCCCGGGCGGCTCCGCCGACATCTTCCTGCGCAACGTGCTGGCCTCGGGCGTGATCCCGCAGATCTCGGCGATCATGGGGCCGTGCGCGGGGGGTGCCGTGTAC
>JACQTN010000035.1 GCA_016210785.1 Armatimonadota bacterium | reverse complement strand
GGCACGTCGTGCTGATCAAGGAGGACCTGCGCGACGTGGTCACGGCGCTGGAAGTGGCGCGGGCGACCATGCGCAAGGTGAAGCAGAACCTGTTCTGGGCCTTCGCCTACAACGCGATCACCATCCCGGTGGCCGCCGGCATCCTCTACCCGTGGACGCGGCAGGTGGTGAGCCCGGAGCTGGCGGCGTTCCTGATGGCGATCAGTTCGCTCACGGTGACGCTGAACACGACGCTGCTGAAGCGATTTGTCCCCGACGCAGCGCGTGCCGCAACCGCGCCGTCGCACGCGCCGGCGTTGGCGCCGGTGGCCGGTGGCCAGGGCGAGAGAGAGGTGTGACCATGACACAGGGTTCCTCTACCGCGGTCAGGTCGGGCAGTCTCCTGGGCACGGGGGTGGCGATGCTGGCCGCGGTCGCCTTCCTCGTCGCCGCGGGCGGATCGGGCGCGGCACCGGTGGCGCGGTACGGTGGCGCGGCCTGGGTGTTCCTGCTGACCTGGATCATCATGATGCCGGTGCTGGTGCCGCTGGTCAGAGGCCGCGCCGGGGCACCTCACGATGCTGCGCAGCCGGAAAGCGGAGAGGAGTGAATGGTGATGAACGAGATCTGGCAGGCCTACGGCTCGTACATCCTGTGGGGCGGCGCGCTGTTGCTGATGCTGCTGATGCACCGCGGCGGCGGGTGCGGCCACGGGCACGGTTCCCACCGGCATCAGGGCGGCTCGCACGACCATGCAGGCCAGGGCGGGACGGGCACGCGGACCGCTTCCGGACAGGGTGGTTCGCACGATCACGCGGGCCAGGGTGGGGACGGTACGCGTACTGCCTCCGGCCAGGGCGAATCCGGCACCGGCCGGTCGAATCCGGGGGCGGCGTCTGCGGGCGGGAACAGCACGCACCGGCACGCCGGAGGCTGCCACTGAACCCTTCACGGGAGCTTCACAGACCCATCACGTTCTGGTCACACCTGTCCCGTACGCTGAAGTCGATGCGCGGATGACGGCGGGCCGGGGAGGGATCGGATATGCACGCGGTAGGGATCGGAGGGGTGCTTCTCATCCTGCTGCTGGTCCTGGGCGCTGGAGCCCTCGGCGGCTGGGGAATGCACGGGCCGTGGACGGGGTGGGGCCCCTGGGGACGCGGCGGCATGGGGGGGCCGATGCACGGTCCGGGGCCGGCGGGACCGTGGGGGACGGGCACGACGCCGGGATCCACATCATCTCCGGTGGCCGGCGCCCCGACCGTCACCGCCGACGCGGTGGACTTTGGATTCAGGCCAGTGGAGATCCGGGTTGCGGCGGGCCAGGCGGTCAATCTTGCCCTGGCGAACCGCGGCGCCATCCTCCACGACCTGTTCATCCCGGCGCTGGGGGTGCGCGCGGTCGCCGGGCCGGGGCAGCAGGGGCTGGCGGGCCTGAGGGCGGATGTCCCGGGGACGTACGAGTTCTACTGCAGCGTGCCGGGCCACCGGGAGGCCGGCATGGTGGGCCGCCTCGTCGTGATGCCGAGGTCTTGACGTGCCCGGCGCCACACCCGCAGTGCGCGCGAGTACCTGAGCGTTTGCATCCAGGGGGGGAATGGGTTCTCATGACGTGGAAGCGTTTGGTCGCCATCGCCATTGTCATTGCCGTCGGGTTCGTTGGTACCATCCTGGCCGGTGGCCTGCTACCGTCCGGGCTGGCTTCCGCGCAGCAGGAGCACCGGGAGCACGGGGCACCCTCATCCGCGCCGGCCGCCGGCGCGCCGACCATCGCCGCCGTGGCGGTCGACTTCAAGTTCACGCCCCCGGAGATTCGCATCAAAGCCGGGCAGACTGTGAACCTCGTCCTGACCAACCGCGGTGCCATCCTGCACGATCTCATCATCCCGGGGCTGAAGTTCCACGCGGCCGCGGAGCCGGGCAAAAAAGGCACGGCGAGTCTCACGGCGGCGAAGCCCGGCACCTATGAATTCTACTGCAGCGTCCCCGGGCACCGCGAGGCCGGGATGAAGGGACGACTGATCGTCACGCGGTAGGCCCGTGACGCATGGACAACCTGCGCGACCTGGTCCTCGCGTGGTACGGCACCCTCAGCGTGGTCTTCCGGGTGGTCAGCGGGCAGCTCCAGCCCCTCGTCGACACCCGGGAGGCCTCGCTGGCGGGTGTCTTGCTGCTGGGGGTGATTGGAGCGACGAGCCCGTGCCAGCTCAGCACCACGGCCGGCGCCCTGGCGTACATGGGCCGTGATCTGCCCCGGCGCGGCGGCCGCGACGTGCTGGCGTACGCCGCCGGAAAGATGCTGATGTACACCATCATCGGCGTCCTGGCGATCGCGGCGGGGCAGGCAATGGCCGGCGCCGCCATCCCCGTGGTACGGATCGCCCGCCGGGCGCTCGGACCGCTGATGATCCTGGCGGGCCTCGTCGTGCTGGACGTGGTCCGTCCTCGCCTGCCGATGCGAACCGGCCTGGTCGCGCGTCTACACTCCCGGTCTGCCGCCGGCGGGCCGGACGGGGCCTTCGCCCTGGGCGTGGCCTTTGCCTTTGCCTGGTGCCCGACGCTGTCGGTGCTGTTCTTCGGCACGGTGATCCCCCTGGCGCTGGCCAGCCCGTGGGGGGTCGCGTATGCGCCGGTCTTCGCGCTGGGCACCCTGCTGCCGCTGCTGAGCCTTGTGGGCGTCATGCGCGCCGGCCTCTACGCGCCGGCGCGCGGGGTGCAGCCGACCGGCCGGACGGCGCGAATCCTCAGGGCCGCGGCGGGGGTAGTCTTCTTGCTGGCCGGGATCAACGACACGGTGCTGTACTGGTTCCTGTAGTTGCGGTCCACGCCTGTCGGATCCCGCGTCGCGCCCGGGCAGCGGCCCCAGACCGGCGCCGGCGGTCAGGCCCACCGGTCCTTTCCTTAAGAAAACCTTAAAACGTCCCTAACACCCTCTTAACCACCTCCCCTGCCGCATGCGCGTAGGATGGAGGTGACACGGCGTCCGGGCGAATGGCGCCGCGTGATACCGCGGGACGCGTGTCGGG
>JACQTN010000186.1 GCA_016210785.1 Armatimonadota bacterium | reverse complement strand
GGTGGCGGTGTGGTGCTCTGCCGACCGGGGGAACACCTGGACCGAGTTGGCCCGGCCCCACGCGCACCCGCTGTCCCACCAGATTATGCCCGCCCGGGCCGCGGCCAACGGCAAGCTCTCCGCGGGCTGGTATGACAGCCGCGGCGAGCCTGCTTACACTCCCGACGGCCCGGTGAGCGGGGCGGGCGGGGCGCCTGGGCCGGGCTTCGGCATAGACGTCTTCTACAACCAGAGGACAAGCGCCAACTGCACGGCCGGGTGGGAGGGGGAGCGGAGAGTCACGTCGCAATCCTTCAACCCCAACCTGTACGCGTCCAGCACCGCGACCAGGCCGTTCATCGGGGACTACAAAGGGCTGGCTGTCGATGATCGCAACGTTTACGTGGCGTGGACCGACAACCGGGATATCAATGCAGCGGCCAATGCCCTGGAGGACGGGACGTCCAGCACCAACCCACCCGAGATCATCAACCTGCGCTCGCGGGACTCCAACATCTACTTCAAGACCTTCGCGAAGTAGGCTGCCAGCGCACAGATTCTGATTGTCCTGTCCATCGCCCCCGGTATAATGGGGGCGATGGACGTTGAGGGCTTTCTCGCCACGCTGCGCGGCACGCCGGACGGTGAGGGGCTGGTCCACGAGCGCCGGCTGCCGTCGCGGCGAGCCCGCTTTGCCGATCTGACCCGCCCGCTGCTCCCCGGCCTGCAGGCCGCCCTGGCGCAGCAGGGTGTCGACCGGCTGTACGCCCACCAGGCCGCCGCGGTGGAGGCGGTGCGGGGCGGCCGCCACGTGGTGATCGTCACCGGCACCGCCAGCGGCAAGACCCTGTGCTACAACCTGCCCGTGCTGGAGGCCATCCTCTCCGACCCGCGGGCGCGGGCGCTCTACCTGTTTCCCATCCAGGCGCTGGCGCAGGACCAGGCCGGTGCGCTGGCCGACTTCGGCCTGCCCGACCTGTGCTGGGGCACCTACGACGGCGACACCCCGCAGCCGCAGCGGCGGCGGCTGCGCGAGACCGCGCACATCCTGCTGACCAACCCCGACATGCTGCATTTGGGGATCTTGCCCCAGCACTTCCGGTGGCGATCGTTCTTCTCCCAGTTGCGCGCGGTGGTCGTCGACGATGCCCACATCTACCGCGGCGTCTTCGGCAGCCACGTGGCACTCATCTTGCGGCGCCTGCGCCGGGTGTGCGCGGTGCACGGCTCGTCCCCGGTCTTCATCTGCACCTCCGCCACCGTCGCCAACCCGCAGGAGTTTGGGGAGCGGCTCCTGGGCCTGCCGGTGTCCGTGATGGACGACGACGGGTCACCGCGGCCCCCGAAGCGGTTCGCGCTGTGGAACCCGCCGCTGCTGGACGTGGCGCGCACCCGGCGGCGCAGCACCTACACGGAGGCCACGCGCCTCTTTACGCGCCTGGTGCGGCACGGCGCGCGCACCATCGCCTTTGCCAAGGCCCGCAAGATCACCGAGTTGCTGTACCGCTACGCCGCGTTCGCCTTGCGGGAGGAGGCCCCCGCGCTGGCGGACCGCATCAGCGCTTACCGCGCCGGCTACCTCCCGGAGGAGCGACGCCGCATCGAGCGGCGCCTGTTCACCGGCGACCTGGCGGGCGTGGTGACCACCAGCGCGCTAGAACTCGGCATCGACGTGGGCGGCCTCGACGCGGCGGTGCTGGTCGGGTATCCCGGCACCATCGCCAGTACCTGGCAGCGCGCCGGCCGCGTCGGGCGGGGGAAGGACGAGGCGCTGATCATCCTCATCGCCCTGGAGGACGCTCTTGACCAGTTCCTGATGCGCCACCCCGAGTATCTCTTCGAGCGTCCCTGCGAGCACGCCGTCGTCGATCCCGAGAATCCTTACATCCTGGCGGGCCACCTGCGGTGCGCGGCGAGCGAGCTGCCGCTGTGGGAGGGTGATCGGAACCTGTTCGGCCCGCGGGCCATGGAGATCGCCGCGCTGCTGGCGGAGGTCGGCGACCTGGGGCGGCGGCGGGAGCGGTGGTACTGGCAGGGGGCGGGGTATCCGGCGCAGGCGGTGGACGTGCGGTCGAGCGGCGGCGGGACCTACCGCATCGTCGACGCGTCCACCGGCCGCCTGGTGGGCACCGTGGAGGAAGCCCGCGCCTTCGAGCAGGTGCATCCCGGAGCGGTCTATCTTCACCACGGCGATCCCTACGTCGTGCACAGCCTGGACCGGCGTGAGAAGGTCGCCCGGGTGAAGCCCGCCGACGGCGACCACTACACGCAGCCGCGCGTGCTCACCGACCTGACGATCCTTCGGGAGCAGCAGCGCCGGCCGTGGGGACCGACCACGGCGCACTTCGGCGACGTGGAGGTCAGCGAGCACGTCATCGCGTTCGCCCGCAAGCAGCTCTTCACGGAGGAGGTGTTGGGGGTGGAGTCGCTGGACCTGCCCCCGCAGGTCCTGCAGACCAAAGCGCTGTGGTTTCCGATCCCGCAGGCGCTGGAGGACCGGCTGCGGGCGCAGGAGCTGGATCTGGCCGGGAGCATTCACGCCGTCGAGCACGCGGCGATCGGGCTGCTGCCGCTGTTCAGCATGTGCGACCGGTGGGACATCGGCGGCGTCTCTTACCCGGCCCACCCCCAGACCGGGCTGGCCACCATCTTTGTCTACGACGGGCACCCGGGAGGCGTGGGCATCACCGAGAAGGGCTACGCGCTTCTGGAAGACCTGCTGCGCGCCTCGCTGCGGGCCATCGAGGAGTGCCCGTGCGAGGCGGGGTGTCCCTCCTGCGTCCAGTCGCCCAAGTGCGGCAACATGAACGATCCGCTGGACAAGCGCGGCGCCACGGTGCTGCTGCGCCTGCTGCTGGGCGCACAGACGCCGGCGCCGCGCGCGAGGCGATCCCCGCGCTCCAGCGGCGCCGCGGCGCGACCGCGGCGGTGAGTCGCTGAGTCAAACTGGAGCTGGTGGGTTCCGCGGACGATGAAGCCCGGCGCGCTCTACCTGGTCGCCACGCCCATCGGCAACCTGGAGGACCTGACCCTCCGCGCCCTGCGCGTCCTCCGGGAGGTTGACCTCATCGCCTGCGAGGACACGCGGCGCACCCGCAAGCTGCTCGCCCACCACGATGTTCACACGCCGGTGATCAGCTACCACGAGCACAATGAGCGCACGCGTGCCGCGGATCTGGTCGCCCGGCTGGCCGCCGGCGCATCGGTGGCGCTGGTGAGCGACGCGGGCATGCCGGGCATCTCCGATCCCGGCCACGTGCTCGTCCGCGAGGCGCTGGCTTCCGCCATCGCCGTGGTGCCTGTCCCGGGGCCGAGCGCGGTGACGGCGGCGCTGGCGGTGGCGGGCTTGCCGGCGGAGCAATTCACCTTCGTGGGGTTCTTGCCCCGCAGGCCCGGCGAGCGCCGCCGGGCGATGGAGGCCCTCCGCGGCCTGCCCCACACGCTGGTGCTGTTCGAGGCCCCGCACCGCATCGTGCGCACGCTGGCGGACATCCGCGGCGTGCTGGGCGACCGGCGGGTCGCGCTGGTGCGGGAGATGACGAAGGTCCACGAGGAAATCATCCGCGGTACCGCCGGCGAGGTGATGGCGCGGCTGGAGGCCGCGGTGCCCAGAGGAGAGATGACCCTGGTCGTCGCCGGTGCGGCGCCGGAAGATCAGGTCGCGCATCCCGGGGCGGGCGCCGGGGACCAGGAGCGTCGCGGCGCGTCCTCCGAGACCACTGAAACCTCCGCCGAGTCGCGTCCGTCCGCGGCCCCGGCGACCGTCGAAGAGCACCTCCGCAGATTGCTGGCCGCCGGAGTCTCCCGTCGCGACGCGGTGCGCCGGGTGGCGGCCGCGCACGGGCTGCCCCGCCGCGAGGTGTACCGGCGCAGCCTGGCCGAGTGATCATGCCGATCCC
>JACQTN010000184.1 GCA_016210785.1 Armatimonadota bacterium | reverse complement strand
GGTCGGAGACGGCCTTCACCGACTCCACCACGCCGAATGACTCCATGTACCTCACCTGTGCGCCCACCTGGGGCAGCTCCACGAAGACGATGTCGGTGAGGCGCTCGGCGGCAAACTTCGTGATGCCCACCCGCACCCCCCCGTCCTCCACCATCGCCCCCACATTCACCGACCTGTACATCAGGTCGGCGGGATACATCCGTCACCTCCTCGGAACAATACGTGCCAGAATTCACCGGCCTCGCGCCGAAGCGTGCTCGGCCTCCTCAACCTTCCCCACCCACCCACTTGGCCCACTCCGCGCAAGGTGTCTCTCTTGGAACAATACGTGCCAACATTCACCGGCCTCGCGCCAAGATTCACGGCCTATCCATTCAGCGTGGGCGTTTGTAGAAGGGCAGCTTCACGACGCGCGCCGGCACCGCCTTGCCCCTGATCTCCACCTGCACCTCCGACCCGGGCTCGGCGTGGGCCGCCGGCACGCAGCCCATCCCGATGCTCTTCACGAGCGTGGGGCTGAAAGTGCCACTGGTCACGTCGCCGATCTTGGCGCCCCCGGACAGAACCGGGTAGCCGTGCCGGGCCACCGCGCGGTCCATCACTTCAAACCCGACGAGACGCCGCCGCAGGCCCTGCTCCTTCTGACGCGCCAGCGCATCGCGGCCGATGAAGCCGCCTTTCTCCAGCTTGACGCTCCACCCCAGCCCGGCCTCCAGCGGCGTGATGGTGCGGTCCATGTCCTGCCCGTACAGCAAATAGCCCGCCTCCAGCCGCAGCGTGTCCCGCGCGCCCAGCCCCGCCGGCAGCAGCCCCGCGCCGCGCCCCGCCTTCATCAGCGCCTCCCACACCGGCCCGGCATCCTCAGGCGTGGTGAAGATCTCGAACCCGTCCTCGCCGGTGTATCCCGTGCGCGCGATCCGCGCCGATCGGCCCGCCACCCGCGTTTCGGGGATGATGCGGAAGTACTTCTGCGCGGCCAGGTCCGCGGGACAGATCTGGGAGAGGATGTCCTGGGCGCGCGGCCCCTGGAGGGCGATGAGGGCGAAGTCCGCTGAGCGGTCTCTGATGTCGGTATTGGGCAGGCCGTGCGCGCGGATCCACTCCAGGTCCGCGTCGGTGGTGGCGGCGTTGATGACCATGAAGATGTGCTGGTCGCCCAGGCGGTAGATGATCAGGTCGTCGACGATGCCGCCCTCCTCGGTACACATCTGCGTGTACAGCCCCTGGTTCAAGGCCAGGCGCGCCGCGTCGTTGGCGATCAGGCGCTGGACGGTGGCCAGGGCGTTGGGGCCGGTGAACTCTACCTCACCCATGTGCGAGACGTCGAACATCCCGCACGCGCCCCGCACCGCGCGGTGCTCGTCCAAAATGCTGGAGTACTGCACCGGCATCTCCCACCCGCCGAACTCCACAATGCGCGCGCCGGCGGCAACGTGCACCCCATAGAGCGGCGTTCGCTTCGGACTCATCCCATCACCTCGTCGCGCTCCCCACGCGAGGAACTCAGTGCAGCGTTCGCGCCGACCCTGGCGCATCCAGCCCCAGCTCGCGCCGTCGCCGCACCAGCAGGGCGATGACCTCGTGGTCGTCGGTCTGGGCGAAGTCGTCGTAGAACTGCCCCACCGCGTAAAACAGCGGGGGCGTCTCCAGGACCAGCGCTTCGTCGGCCTCCAGGCGCAGGCGCGCTGCGCCCTCTGGAGGCGCCACGGGCACCGCCGCCACCAGCAGCCGCGGGCCCGCGCGCCGCGCCGCCCGCAGCGCCGCGATCATGGTGGACCCGGTGGCGATCCCGTCATCGACGACGATCGCCGTCATCCCCTCCAGCAACGGAGGGGATGCGTCCCCGCGGTAGGCGCGCATGCGACGCTGGATCTCCTCGCTCTGGTAGGCCAGCTCCTGTTCCAGATAGTCACGCGGGACGTCCAGCGCCTTCACCAGCCGCTCGTCCAGGTACACGCTGCCGTCGTGGGCCACCGCGCCGATGGCAAGCTCGGGGTTCAGCGGCGCCCGGAGCTTGCGCGGGACGATCACATCCAGGGGCGCGCCCAGGGCGGCCGCGACCTCGTAGCCGACGACCACCCCGCCGCGCGGAATCGCCAGAACGTAGGGCCGGGCGAGGTTGCGTTCGCGCAACGCCTCGCCCAGGCGCCTGCCCGCGTCGGCCCGATCTCTGAACATCATCCTCCGGGCCCCGCCCCGGTGCGGTGGCGGCGGCCGTGAATTCCGGCCGGTTCCTCACGGGTGACGGCGCGCGCGGTAGGATTGGCGCGGTGACGCATCGGCCCCCGCGGGCACGCGTCACGGGACACAGGGATCTGCTTGCGCCGGCCCACCTCACCCGCCGCGGCGGTGCGGCCCGCGCCAGCGACAGCCGCGTGGCCACTACTGGCCGAGGGCCTGGGCCAGCGCCGTTCGCTCCTCCTCCGAGAGGGAGTGGGTGGACTGGCCGCTCTTCACCGGCTTGGCGTAGATCCTGGCCTCCTCACGGCCGTTGAGCACGCTCACCACCATGCCGTCCTGCCGGCCGTCCAGGAGCGCCATGCTGAAGCTCATCTGCCCGCCCATGTCCTTGAAGGCGTCGTAGCGCACGATGCCCACATGCTGGACGCAGCCCTCCAGCGTCCGCCGGAGATGGCCGGTCTCCCGCTCCAGCGCATCGACGCGCCGCTGGATGGCGCTCCTCAACTCCTTCGCCTCACTCAACGCACGATCCAGGCTCGGCACGTCGGTCAGCGCCATGGCCCGCTCGAACCGCCGCAGGCGCAGCGCCATGACGGCGACGGCGAGCACGAGCAGGACGTTTGTGATCACCAGCGCCAGGAGAAGGTCTTCTCTCAGGATCGGCATCGCGGGTACATTGTACATCACACCGGGGTTTCGCTGTGCGTGATTCCACGACGCGGGAAGCTTTTCCTTGCACGGGCGGCCCGGCGAAGACGGGCCGCGCACCGCCGCGCCGCGCGCAAACCGCGGCGCGGAAACTCCCTGCCACCGCGTCCCGTGCTCACCTCCCCCGCGGACGAATCGCGGGTGGCGCGGGGCGCGGATCGTCAAAGGTGGCGGACCGCCGTGGGT
>JACQTN010000185.1 GCA_016210785.1 Armatimonadota bacterium | reverse complement strand
GGATCCAGCACGTCGCGCAGCCAGTCGCCCAGCAGGTTGATGCCCAGCACCGTCACGATGACGGCGAGCCCCGGAAAGGCCGCCAGCCACCACCCGGTGGCCACGTAGTCCCGGCCGTCGGCCACCATGCCGCCCCAGGTCGGCGTTGGCGGCTGCACGCCCAGCCCGAGAAAGGAGAGGCTGGCTTCCGCGACGATCATCCGCGGCACCTCCAGCGTCGCCACCACGATGATGGAGGCGGCCACGTTAGGGAGGATGTGTCGGTGGATGATCTTGTAGTCGGGACTGCCTGTCGCGCGCGCGGCCTCCACGAACTCCTTCTCCCGCACGGAGAGGACCTCCGCGCGCACGATGCGCCCGTACATCACCCATCCCGTCACACCCAGCACGGCAATGATGTTGAGCAGCCCCGGCCCGACCACCGCCACCAGCGCGATGGCCAGTACGAGAAAGGGGATGCCGAGCTGCACGTCGCCCACCCGCATGACGGCGGCGTCCACCCACCCGCCGAAGTACCCCGCCGCCAACCCCAACAGCACCCCGATGGTGCCGGAGACCAGGACCGCGCACACGCCCACCAGCATCGAAACGCGCACGCCGAAGATGACGCGGCTCAGCACGTCGCGCCCCAGCAGGTCGGTGCCCAGGAAGAAGCGCGGTGGCCCGCCCATCCACGACGGCGGCTGCAGGCGCCGGGTGATGTCCTGCGCGGACGGGGCGTGGGGGGCGATTACCGGCGCCAGCAGGGCAGCGACGACGGTGCACAGGACCACCGCCGCCCCCAGCAGGCCGGTGGGGCTGAGGTGCCGGAGCACGGCGCGCCGGAACGTGCGCGGCGCGGCCGGGTCTGTCGTCGTGATCTCCGCGTTGACCACCGCAGTTACCGGTACCGGATGCGCGGATCAAGGTACGTGTAGGCCAGGTCCACCAGCAGATTGGCCAGCACGATGACCGCACCCACGGTGATGACGAACGCCTGAACCACGGGGAAGTCCCGGTTGCGCACCGCCTGGATCGCCAGCAGGCCCATGCCCGGGTAGGCGAAGACGGTCTCGGTCACCATCGCGCCGCCCATGAGCGTGCCGATCTGGAGGCCGAGCACGGTCACCACGGGGATGCCCGCGTTCTTCAGCGCGTGCCGGAACAGGATGGCGCGCCCGCCCAGCCCCTTGGCGCGCGCGGTGCGGATGTAGTCCCGGCCCAGCACCTCGATCAGGCTCGACCGCAGCAGGCGCATGGTGACCGCCGCGGAGTAGGCGCCCAGCGTGACGGCGGGCAGCACCAGGTATTCCACGCCCTCGTAGCCGGAGGCGGGGAACCAGCGCCACCGCACCGCGGCGAACAGGATGAGCATGATGCCGAGCCAGAAGGTGGGCACGCTCTGGCCCACTAGCGCCAGCACGCGGCCCAGATGATCGTAGAGGCTGTCCCGGCGCGTCGCGCTCAGCACGCCCAGGGGTACCGCGATCAGCAGCGAGGTGGCCAGGGCCGCGGCGGCCAGATGCAGCGTGGCCGGGATGCGCTCCAACACCAGGTCCAGTGCCGGCTGCTCGTGGCGCAGGGAAACGCCCAGGTTGCCGCGCGTCAGGCGCTCCAGGAAGCGCAGGTACTGCTCGGCCAGCGGCCGGTCGAAGCCCATGGCGCGTCGGAACTGCGCCACCTGGTCCGCGGTGGCGTCCGGCGGGACCATCAACGCTGTGGGATCGCCGCTGAGGAACACCAGCACGAAGACGGCTGCGGAGATGCCGAAGACCACCAGGGCCGATTGTCCCAGACGCTGCGCCAGGTACGCCGCCATCCCGCGCTCCGGAAGTTAGCCTGCGGATCCGC
Organism: Armatimonadota bacterium; assembly: GCA_016210785.1. GTDB lineage: Bacteria > Sysuimicrobiota > Sysuimicrobiia > Sysuimicrobiales > JACQTN01 > JACQTN01. The sequence goes on along the minus strand of JACQTN010000185.1, from coordinate 727 downwards.
GCCGCCCGCCGTCGCCCGGCCACGCGGGTCCGCCACCAGGCACGCCCGCGATGACTAGTTGGACAAGTACACGCCCGCCAGGTCGATCAATTGGTCCGGGCGCGGCTTCCACCCCACCACCTTCTTGCCGGCGCCGTAGATGTCGAACTGCTGGTAGAGGAAGATGCCCGGCGGGTCGTCGTACAGGATCTGCGTGGCCCGCACGTACAGGCGCTTCCGCCGCTCGGGATCAAACGTCTTGCTGGCCTCCAGCAGGACCTGGTCGAACTCCCGGTTGGCATTGTACGACGAGATGTTGCCCGTCTGCTGGATGCTGAGCATGATCGCGCCTTCCGGCTGCACCGCCATGCCGATGAAGCCGGCCGGGGACAGGTCCTTGCTGAACAGCATTCTCAAATAGGTCGTCCACTCGATCACCCGCACCTGCGCCCGGATGCCCACCCGCTCCAGGTATCCCGCGATCGCCTGGGTGACTTCCTTGTCCAGCGGGTAACGCCCCGCCGGGGAGTGCATGGTGATGCTGAAACCGTTGGGGTAGCCGGCCTGGGCCAGCAACTGCTTCGCCTTCTCCGCATCGTACGGGTAGGCCTTGAGCGCCGGGTTATACCCGAAGTACTCGGGGCTGAGGAGCTGTCCCTCCAGCTTCCTCCCGTATCCCTGCAGGATGCTGCGGATAATGGCGTCCTTGTCCACCGCGTAGTTCATCGCCTGGCGCACCAGCTTGTTC
>JACQTN010000189.1 GCA_016210785.1 Armatimonadota bacterium | reverse complement strand
ACGGGGGCGACTCTTCGTCGCCCCCATGACCCCCACCCGCTACGGTGCGGAGTCCGGACCATCGATGATGCTCGGGCCCGGCAAAGCCGGCCCTGCGCATGAACAAAGGATTGATTTCCAAGACGCGGTGCTCGGGAGAGGAAACCTCTGCCGGCCGTGTAACTTTGTAGGAGCGCGTGCAGTGGGTGACCACCGCGCAATGCGCGTCCAACGGGGGGAGTGCCGATGACTATGGGCCGGTGGGGCATGATTCTGGCGATGCTGGTCATGGCCTGTACGGTGCTCCCTGTCCACGGCGCGCCGGGTCCCCGCAAAGACATCGTCTTTGGCAACATCCAGGAGCCGTCCAGCCTCAACCCGCTGGTGGTGACCGCGGCCACCGACGTCCAGTTCCTGCCCATGTTCACCGCCTACAGCAACGTGCGCAACGATCGGCTGGACCTGATCAACGAGTCCGTGGAGGCGGTGCCCACCATCCGCAACGGCCTGTGGAAGGTGACGCCGGACGGGCGCATGGAGGTGACCTGGAAGCTGCGCCGGGACGTGCGGTGGCACGACGGCCGGCCCTTCACCGCCGACGATCTGATGTACACGTGGGAGGTGTACCGCAACCCGCGCGCCCCCTTCGGCGCGCGGCCCGCGCTGCAGGACGTGGAGAGCGTGCAGCGGGTGGATGCCTACACCATCGTCGTCCGGTTCCGGCGGCCCTACATCCGCGCCAACGCCTTGTGGCTGGGGGCCTTCGGCGCACCGCTGCCCCGGCACGTGGTGGAACCGATGGTGCAGCGGGCCGGGATCGAGCGTTTTGCCGAGATCCCCTACGGCCAGGACCCACGCGCGACCATCGGCACCGGGCCGTTCATCCTCAGGAGCTGGCTGAAGGGCAACGAGATGGTCTTCGAGGCCAATCCCAACTATCACCTGGGGCGGCCCGTGCTGGACCGGGTGACGATCCGGTTCTTCACCGACGTGAATACCATGGTGGCCAACTTCATCGCCGGCAGCCTGGACGCGGCGCAGCCTCACCCGGGCGGCATCCCGGTGGCCCAGGCGCTGGAGGTGGAGAACCTGATCCGGCAGGGCCGGATCCGCGGATACACCGTGCAGTTCTTCCCCGCCCCGGCCAGCGAGGCGTACTGGCCCAACTTTGAGAACTCCCACCTGCGCGACCGGCGGGTACGCCAGGCGCTGCTCTATGCCAGTGACAGGGAGGGCATCGTCCAGGCCCTGTTCCGCGGCAAGCAGCCGGTCGCCCACAGCTATTTCCCGCCGAGCCATCCCTCGTACCTCAAGGACATCAAGAAGTACAACTACGAGCCCGATCGGGCGCGCCAGCTCCTGGAGGAGGCGGGGTGGCGCATGGGCCCCGACGGCATCCGGCGCAACGCCGCCGGGGAGCGCCTCACCTTCGTCGTCACCTCCACGGCGGGCGATCGTACGCGCGAGCGTGTGGAGCAGATCCTGCAGGTCCAGTGGCGTGACGTGGGCATCGAGATGGTCATCGACAACAAGCCGGTGCGGATCATCCTGGCGGAGATCTGGACCTTCCGCCGCCGGCCGCCCGACTTCCTGAACTTCAGCCACCCCGTGGACGAGTTCAGCGACGTCGACCAGTGGTGGGGGTCCTGGAACATCGCGCCGGTGGGCCAGCGATCGCTCAACATCACCGGGTACCGCAACGAGGAGTTCGATCGCCTCCTGCGCACGTACCAGAACACGCTGGACGCTCGGGAGCGCATGCGCCTCCATCAGCAGTTCCAGCGCCTGTGGGCGGAGGAAGTGCCCATCTTCCTCATCTACAACTTCGTGGGCGGGGCGGTGTGGCGGGACGGGCTGATCGGGTTCCGGCCTCTCGGCCTGTCCTACACGCCCGGCTACTGGACGTGGAACGCCCGCCAGTGGCGATGGGCGCGGTGAGGTGTGCAGCGACCGGCACTGCGGCCCGGGCCGCGGCCGGCCCGGGCCGCTTGCTGCAGGAGAGTGGAGGTGAATCGCACGATGGCAGATGAGGGTGAGGTGAAGCGCCGCGTCGTGGCGGCGGTGGACGATCTCGCCGCCGACCTGATTGCCCTGAGCCGGAGGCTGCACGCCAATCCCGAGGTGGCCTTCCAGGAGCGGCAGGCGGCCGCCTGGTTGACCGAGATGCTGGAGCGGCACGGCTTCACCGTCGAGCGCGGGGTCGCCGGACTCCCCACCGCCTTCATTGCCCGGTACGGGCGGGACAGGCCCGCCGTCGCGGTGTTGAGCGAGTACGATGCGTTGCCCGAGGTGGGGCATGCGTGCGGCCACAACCTGATCGGGCCCTCGGCGGTGGCCGCGGGCATCGCCCTGCGGGCCGCCGCGGATGCCCTGGGTGGAACCGTCATGGTCTACGGCACACCCGCGGAGGAGCTGGGCGGCGGGAAGCCGGTCATGGTGGACCAGGGGTTGTTCAAGGACGTGGACGCGGCCATGATGTTCCACCCCTACCCGGGGGAAGAGAAGCAGGCGGGATGCGGCGGCGGCTCGCTGGCTCTGCGCGCCTTCGACTTCACCTACCGGGGAAAACCGGCCCACTCCGGGTTCGCGCCGTGGGAGGGACGCAATGCCCTGGACGCGGTCATCCTGCTCTTCAACGCCGTCAACGCCATGCGCCAGCACGTCAAACCCGACGTGCGCATCCACGGCATCATCACCAACGGCGGCCAGGTCTTCAACATTGTGCCGGAGGAGGCGGCCTGCCGGCTCGCCCTGCGCAGTTTCGACACCGCCTACCTGCTGGAAGTGACGGAGCGGGTGGAGGAGGCGGCGCGCGGCGCGGCGCTGGCGACCGGCACCGAGCTGGAGACGCGCCTCTTTATGAAGTACGATGCCATCAAGCCCAACCCGACGCTGGTCCGTCTGATCTCCGACAATCTGCGCGCCATGGGCTTCACGGTGCGCGATCCTCGCCCAACCTCCGCGTCCTCCGACTACGGCAACGTGAGCCAGGTGCTCCCGTCGGCAGGGTTCTCCATGGCCACGCACCCGCCGGGCATCAACTTCCACACGCCGGAGTTCGCGGAGGGCGCGGCCACGGAGCGCGCGTTGGGGGGGATGCTGGAGGCGGCGAAAGTGATGGCCGCCGTGGGGGCCGATCTGCTGGCCGACCCTGGCCTGGTGGCCCGCGCCCGGGAGGAGTTCGCCGTATCGTGAGGAGGGAGCAGCGATGAGCGCACCGCGCACCACCTTCGGCCTCACCCTCCCCAACCGGGGCGTGGTCGTCGGCCTGATCGGCGCCGGCGCCCTGCTGGAGCTGGCCGAGGCCGCAGAGGCCTCGGGCAAGGTCGCACACGTCTGGATCGGAGACAGCATCCTGAGCAAGCCGCGCCTGGAGGCCATCGGCCTTTTCGGCGCGCTGGCGGCGCGCACGAAGACAGCGATCCTGGGCGTGGGGTGCATGGCCACCATCGTGCAGCGCCACCCGGTCCTCTTCGCCCTGCAGTGGGCGAGCCTGGACGTGCTGAGCAACGGCCGCATGCTGCTGGCGGCGTGCCTCGGCTACCCGGGCTCGCAGACGCCCGCCGCCCAGAAAGAGCTGGACGTGATGGGTGTCCCGAGTAAGGAGCGGCCGGGACGCATGGAGGAGATGGTCGAAGCGCTGCGCGTGCTGTGGGCCAGCGACCACGCCTCCTTCCACGGCCGCTACTACCGGTTCGAGGACGTGGACCTGCAGCCCAGGCCCGTGCAGCGGCCGTGCCCCATCTGGATCGCCAGCAACCCGCAGGAGCGATCGATCGGCCCGCAGGGGGTGGAGCGGGCCCTGCGGCGGGTGGCGCGGCTTGGCGACGGGTGGATGACCACGCTGGTGGCGCCCGACGCCTTCCGGCAGCGGTGGGCCCGGGTGAAGGAGTTTGCGCGCGAGGCGGGGCGAGATCCGGGGATGCTCCGGTCCGCGCTGTACTACAATCTCAACGTCAATCCCGACCGGGAGGCGGCGTACCGGGAGAGCAAGGCGTATCTGGACACGTACTACACCGCGAACTTTGAGAAGTGGTTCGTGGACGCCTGGACCGCGTACGGCCCGCTGGAGGAGTGCGTGGCCAAACTGCGGGGCTACGTGGAGGCCGGGTTCGACATGATCACCATCCGGCTCACCGCCCGCGACCAGTGGGGGCAACTCAGGATCTACCTGGACCAGGTCCTGCCCGCTCTGGGCGTGGCAGCGCGTCGGTAGAGGAATCTGTAGGCGGGCGCGGGCCCGCCCGTGTGGAACAGGAGGGGGTCTCATGCCGGAGGAGGGGATCAGTAAGGCCGAGGTCTGGCAGCGCATCGAGAAGGTCCGCGCCGCAGCCAGGGCACGCAACCTCAAGGGGCTGGTGGTCATTGCCCGGTCCTTCTACGACCGGCCCGGCAACATCGGCTACCTGACCAACCACTTCCCGCCGTTCCCCAGCGGCATGTTCTGGGGTCCGGTCAAGGGATTGGGACACGCGGTGCTGGTGCTGCCGCTGCCGGGCGATCCCATTCTCTACTTCGACACGACGGTCCGGCGCGATATCGTGGCCATCGAGGACTGCCGCAACACCCGCAACATGACCGACGCGCTGATCCAGGGCCTGCAGGAGAAGGGGCTGTCGGAGGGGTCGGTGGGACTCGTCGGCGATGACATCATGCCGGTGGCCATGTATCGGGAGATCACCCAGCGGCTGCCCGGCCTGACCCTGGAGCCGTCGGACGACATCCTGACCGCCATCCGCACCATCAAAAGCGCGAGCGAGCTGCGCCTGATGCGCAAGGCGTGCGCCATCTGCGACGTGGGATACGAGGCGGCGTTCCCGGTGATCCGCGACGGCGCGCGGGAAACGGAGGTGTGCGCGGCGGGGATCGCGGGGGCCATGAACGCGGGGGCGGACTTCATCCGGTACTTCCGCACCCACTCCGGCCCCTACAGCGCCTGGGGCATCCGCTGGCCGCAAGCCATGGACCGGGTCATGCGCAACGGCGAGCACCTGTGCATGGACCTCATCGGCGCCTACTGGGGGCATCAGTTCGACGTGCTGCGCACCACCATCGTGGGGCGCAAGGCCACCGACGCTCAGAAGCGGCAACTGGAGACCTCCCTGGCTGCCACGCGCGCGGCCGTGGCGGCGGCGCGGCCCGGGGCGAAGGCCGAGGACCTGGTCCGCGCCGCCAACACGATCATCGAGGACGCCGGGTTCAGCAAGCACGCCCGCCCGTTCATCGGGCACGGGATCGGCTACGAGACCATGGAGGGCCCGATGCTGGCCATGGGCGACAAAACCGAGCTGCGGCCTGGCATGGTCATCTGCGTGGAGCCCGGCATCAACATCCCCGACGTGGGCGGGGCCTGCATCGAAGAGCAGATCGTGATCACGGACGGGGCCCCTGAGGTGTTGAGCCGGTTCGAACCGCGGCAGTGGGAGTAGAAGGCACCCTCTTACCCTCACCAGAGGATAGCGGGGCACGAGGGATGTCAAGTTAAATTCTAATGAAGGATTAGTAGGGGTTCTGTCAAAGACGATTTCCGGCTGGGCGGGCCGGAGCCGTGGGGGTGGAGGCACGGAAGGGGGGAGTTGACATGCTGCGCCGGAGATCTGCCGTCGTGCTGGTAACTGTGCTATTGCTGGCGTTTGCCGCGCCTTTGTTGACCGGTGGGACGCCTGCCTATGCTACCCACATTGCCGGGCACGGACGCGGGGGCTGCGCCGGCGGCGCTGAGGGTGTAGTCGACGCCGGGCTATTCCCCGGAGGTCCGGGTGAAGGTCCTGATGGGGCCGCCGTCAAGGCCACGGCCACCAGCGGCCCCAATGCCGTCTCAGACATTGTTCATCTGCTAATGATCATCTTCTGCAACCCGCACCCGTAGTCCCAAGCATCGCGCCGGCCCGCCTGCCTCCTCGCCCACCGCTCGGTCCGCATTCTGATACAGCCCTGGTGTGGCTTTCTGGCCACACGCAGCGGGGGTCCGTGGTTTGACATTGCCGGGGCCTTCCTCTATAGTCTAGGGAGGTTTTTGGCCGGAGGGACACGTGCCGCGCGTCGAGGCATCGGTGGTCATTCACGCGCCCCTGGATCGCGTCTACGCCCTGGCCAAGCAGGTCGAGACCTTTCCGGAGTTCATGCCCGACCTGGAGAGCGTGCGTATCCTGGAGCGCGTCGACGGCAACACGGTCAGCGAGTGGGTGGGCGTGATCAAGGGCCGCCGGGTCCGGTGGGTCGAGGAGGACCGGTGGGACGACGGACACCACCGCTGCGAGTTCCGGCAGCGGGACGGCGATTTTGACCTGTACGAAGGGGTCTGGACCTTCGAGGCCGTGCCGGGGGGCACCCGCACCAGCATCACGGTGGACTACGAGCTGAACATCCCCCTGATTGGCACGCTGCTGCGGGGGCTGCTGCGCACCATGATGCGGGAAAATTGCGAGCGGATGCTGCAGGCGCTGAAGAAGCAGCTCGAGGGATCACGATGAGGCGGTCCGCCACAGGCGGACGGCGTCGTCGGAGAAGGGCTCCCCGGGGGAGCCCTTCTCCCTTCCCGGCGCCCGCTGCTGAGAACGCGGCTCGGGTGCAGAGGAGAATAATGTAGATGAGAATTCCCATCGCCAAGCCGATCATCACCGGGGAGGAGAAAGCCCGGGTCCTCCAGGTCATGGAGTCTGGCATGCTGGTCGCCGGCAGGGAGGTCCGGGAGTTTGAAAGGCAGTTCGCCGACTACCTGGGCGCGCCGCATGCCGTGGCGACCTCCTCCGGCACCACCGCCCTGGAGATCGCCCTGGAGGCGGTCGGGATCGGTCCCGGCGATGTGGTGGCCACCACGCCCTTCACCTTCGTGGCCACCAGCAATGCCATCGTGCACCGCGGCGCGGAGCCCCTCTTTGTGGACGTGGATGCCCAAACCTATAACCTGGACCCGCGGGCTCTGGAGGAGGCGCTGCGGCGCCGGCCGGGGGTGCGGGCCGTGCTGGTCGTCCATCTGTTCGGCCTGGCCTGCGACATGCCCGCCATCATGGCGCTGGCCCGGCGCCACGGGTTGCTGGTGATCGAGGACTGCGCCCAGGCTCTGGGCGCCGTGGTGGACAGCCGCCAGGCGGGGACCTTCGGCGACGCGGCCATCTTCAGCTTCTATCCCTCCAAGGCCATCACCACCGGCGAAGGCGGCATGGTAGTCACCGGATTCCCGGAGGTGGCCCGCCGGGCGTGCATGCTGGTGGACGCGGGGCGCGACGGCACAGAGTATGACTACGAGGTCATTGGCTACAATTACCGGATGACCAACATGGCCGCGGCCATAGGCCTGGTCCAGCTGACCCACCTGGACGCGCGCAACGCGATCCGCCGCCGCCACGCGGAGATGCTGACCCGCGGGCTGCGCGACCTGCCCTGGGTAGCGGTGCCGGTCGAGCCGGAAGGCTATCGCCACGTGTACAACCAGTACACGGTGCGCGTCACCGGGGAGCGGGAGGCGCTGGCCGCTCACCTCCGGGCGCGGGAGATCGGCACCAAGATCTACTACCCCATGCTCGTTCCGGACACCGCCGCCTATCGGAAGCGTGGCCAGCCTCCACAGTTTCCCGTAGCGGCCAGGCTGGTGAAGGAGGTGCTCTCCATCCCCGTCCATCCGGCGCTCGCGGCCTCGGACGTGGAGGAGGTTGTCCAGGCGGTGCGGGAGTTCGCGCCCGGGTTGGCGGCGCAGGGGACGGCCAGGGAGCCCACGGGCGCCGCCGGCGGCGCTTCCCGCGTGGAGGTCCGAGAGGCCGGACGCTCACCGAGCGCTCGCCGCGGGGGCCGCAGAGGAGGGACGGCATGAAGCGCGTCAGGGTCGGGGTCGTCGGGCTGGGGCAGTGGGGACGCCACCACGTGCGGAATTATCACCAGATCCCGCAGGTGGACCTGGTGGCGGTCGCCGACCTCGACGAACGCGAAGTGCGCGGCTTCTCCCGCCGCTATCAGGTGGAGGGCTTCGTGGACCACCGGGCCCTCATCGGACGCGTGGACGCGGTGAGCATCGTGGTGCCCACGGTGCACCACTACGCCGTGGCCAGGGACTTCCTGGAGGCCGGCGTGCACGTGCTCCTGGAGAAGCCCATGACCACCACCCAGGAAGAAGCCGAGGAACTCGTGGACCTGGCGCGCCGGCGCGGAGTGCTGCTGCTGGTGGGACACGTGGAGCGGTTCAAGCCGGCGGTCGGGCAGTTCGTCGAGATGGCGCGCCGCCCGCTGTTCATCCAGTGCCGGCGGGCCCGGCCCTTCGATCCCAACCGCGCCATGGACGTGGGCGACGTGCTGGACCTGATGATCCACGACCTGGACATCGTGCTGGCCCTCACGGGCGCCCGCATTGCGCGGGTGAGCGCCGTGGGTGCCTGCGTGCACAACGAGGACGAGGACCTGGCGGTGGTGCACCTGGTCCTGCGGGACGGGTGTGCGGCCAGCCTGGTGGCCAGCCGGATCGCCCCGACCAAGGTGGCGGAGATCGAGGCCACGCTGGAAGACCGGGTGGTGGCGCTGGACTACCTGCGGCAGAGCATCAGCGTCCGGCGGTTCGACGGCGAGATGGAACACGTGGAGTGCCGGCGCGAGGAGCCCCTGCTGGAGGAGCTGATCCACTTCGCGGAGTGCGTGCAGGGGCTGCAGACGCCGCTGGTGCCAGGCGAGGCAGGGCTCCAGGTGCTGGCCGCGGCGCAGCAGGTCCTGGGGCAGATGACGATGATGCGGCCGCGCGTGATGGCCTGAGGGGCTTTCCCCCCTCATCCTGCCCTCTCCCCAGGAGGGGAGAGGGGTAACCGGGATCCTAGGGCCGCACTACCACGCAGGTCACGATCTTCGCCACGCCCTCGACCGCCTTCAGGTACGTGGCGACATCGCTGAATCCCTTCGT
>JACQTN010000178.1 GCA_016210785.1 Armatimonadota bacterium | reverse complement strand
GGCGTGCGACGACCGCAGCGCCCGCCCAGACACTGCGCGCCCGCATCCACGCGGAGATCTCCAGCTTCGATACCATCATCTCCGCGGCCTCGGCGGACGACGCGATCCTGCCCAACGTGTACAGCAAGCTGGTCCGCCTGAGGACGGGTACCGGCCAGCTGGTGCCCGACCTGGCCGAGAAGTGGACCGTCTCCCCCGACGGCAAGACCTACACGTTCCACCTGCGCAAGGGGGTCAAGTGGCACAAGGGTTTCGGCGAGTTCACCGCCGACGACGTGAAGTTCACGTTCGAGCGGCACATGGATCCCGCCAACCGGTCCCGCCGCCGGACGCTGTTTGGCTCCGTCGAGGCGATCAGGGTTGTCAGCCCGTACACGGTGGAGATCCGCCTGAAAGGCCCCCAGCCGGGGTTTGCGATGACGACCGTGGCGGACATCAGCGGCATCGTCCTCAGCCGCAAAGCCGTCACCCAGTTCGGGCGGGACTACGGCTTCAACCCCATCGGCACCGGGCCGTACGTGCTGGAGCGCTATACCAGAGGCAGCGAGCTGGTGCTGGTGGCCAACGAGGAGTACTTCAGCGGGCCACCACGGATCAAGCGGGCCGTCTTCGCCCCCGTTCCCGAGGACATCGTCGCCTTCACCGCGCTGCAGGCCGGCAACATCGACATCATGTACTTCCGCCACGCGGAGGTCTACCGGCGGGCGCTGACGACGCCCCGGTTCATCACGCTGACGAAGCCTGCCCAGTCGGTGCGCGCCATCTACATGAACGTGACGCGCAAGCCGCTCGACGACAAGCGGGTGCGGCAGGCCATCGCGCACGCCATCAATAGGGAGCACATCCTGCGCTTCGTGCTGGGCGGGACGGGGAAGATCGCGGACAGCGTCATCAGTCCGCAGACGTGGGGTTACACCTCCGACATCCCCAAGTACCCGCACGACCCGGCCAAGGCGAAGGAACTCCTGGCCGCCGCGGGTCACCCGAACGGCTTCAAGGTGAACTTCCTGTTCCCGTTCCAGGACCCGTACGACACCTGGGCGCCGGCCATCCAGGAGCAACTGGCGCGGGTGGGCATCACACTGGAGATGCTGGGCATGGAGCGCGTGGCGTTCGACGCCCGCAACCGGCGCGGGGACTACGACACGATGACGCTGGGCCTCACCCGCCCGCCCGACCCGGACGTCTACTTCACCACCGGGTGGTACGGGCCGAACAAGCCGCCGGGGTCCAACTTCTCGTTTTACTCCGCCGCGGATCGGCTGATCGAGCAGGCCCGCGTGGAGGTGGACGAGAAGAAGCGCCGGGCGCTGGTGATGCAGATCCAGCGGCAGATCGCCGAGGACGTGCCGGGCGTCCCCATCTACTACGCCTTCAGTATGGTGGTCATGCAGCCCAGGGTCCGCGGGCACGTCGTCGGGATCCTCAACGACTTCGACCTCTACCCGATGTACATCGAGGAACCACGCCGCTGAATGCCCGCCTGACCGCTGCGACCCGCGCCCGGGAGGCTCACCGGAGCCTCCCGGGCGCGTGAGGGGTTGGCGTCATGCCACGATACATCCTCCGCGCGCTCGGCAGCATGCCTCCGACCCTGATCGGCGTCCTGACGATCGTCTTTCTCATCGTGCGTCTCATCCCGGGGGATCCCGCCATCGTCTTCCTGGGCGACATGGCCACGCCGGAGGAGCTCGCCCGCGTGCGCGCGCAGCTCCACCTCAACGACCCGCTGCCGGTGCAGTACGCGCGGTACGTCGGCGGCATCCTGCGGGGCGACCTGGGGTTCTCCCTGAAGAACGACCAGCCGGTGGCGCGGGCGATTCGCGGCGTCTACCCGTTCACGGTGCACCTGGCCGTGGCCGCCCTGGCGGTCTCCGCCGTCATCGGCGTCCCGCTGGGTGTGCTCTCCGCGCTGAACCACAACCGCCCGCTGGACCTGGTCAGCATGGGCGTGTCTTTGATCGGCGTCTGCACGCCGCTGTTCTGGCTGGGCATCCTGCTGCTGCTGCTGTTCTCGCTGAAGATCCCGCTCTTCCCGGCCATCGGGCTCGGTGACCCGGGGGACGTCGGAAGCTACCTCCGGCACCTGGCGCTGCCGGCGTTCACGCTGGGATTGAGCACCGCGGCGCTGACGGCGCGGATCACGCGCTCCAGCATGCTGGAGGTGCTGGGCCAGGACTATGTGCGCACGGCGCGGGCGAAGGGGCTGGCGGAGCGGCTCGTGATCTACCGGCACGCCCTGCGCAACGCGCTGATCCCCATCATCAGCATCGTGGGGCTCGACGTCACGCGGATGCTGGGCGGATCGGTCATCGTGGAGAGCATCTTCGTGCGGCCGGGGATGGGGAAGCTGCTGGTGGAGTCCATCTACGAGCGCGACTATCCCCAGATCCAGGCGGTCGTGCTCGTGTTCGCGCTGACGGTCATCGTGGTCAACGTGGCGGTGGACATGCTCTACGCCGTGGCCGATCCGAAGATCAGGTACCAATGAGGGCCGGCCTGTTCACCCTCATGCGGCGGAGCCGGGCCTGCACGCTCGGGGGGATCCTGGTGCTGGCCGTCGTGCTCGTCGCGGTCGCGGCGCCCGTGCTGTCGCCGCGAGATCCCGTGCGCCAGAACCTCCCCGGCGCGCTGCAGCCCCCGAGCGCCACCTTCCTGCTGGGCACCGATCAGTACGGCCGCGACCTGTTGAGCCGGATCATCTGGGGAGCGCGCATCTCCCTGCTGATCGGGGTGATCGCCGTCATCCTCGGGTCGTTCCTCGGCCTGCTGCTGGGGTTGACCGCGGGCTTCTACGGCGGGGGGGTGGACCGCGTCCTGTCCCGGGTCATCGACTCCCTGCTCGCCTTCCCGGGCCTGCTGCTCGCGCTCTCCGTGATGGCCATGCTGGGCGCGAACGTGGGGAACGCGATGATCGCGGTGGGGATCTCCAGCAGCCCGCGCTTTGCCCGCGTGATCCGCGGGCAGGTCCTGTCCGTGGGGGGCAAGGACTTCGTGGAGGCGGCGCGGGTGGTGGGGGCCAGCGACCTGCGTATCATCCTCCGGCACATCCTGCCCAATGTGCTCTCCCCCATCCTGGTGGTCGCCACGCTGGGGGTCGGCACCGCCATCCTGACCGAGGCCAACCTGTCTTTCCTCGGGCTGGGCGTGCAGCCGCCCACGCCGACCTGGGGCTCGATGGTGAGCGAGGGGCGCGTCTTCGTGGGGACGGCGTTCTGGGTGTCGCTGTTCCCCGGGATCGCCATCGCCCTGACCGTGCTGGGGTTCAACCTGCTGGGGGATGGATTGCGAGACGTCCTGGACCCACGCCTGCGGAAGTAGATGATCGTGCAGTCTTCCAGCGCCGCAATGCGCTGGTGGGGCGATCTGCGCCGCAGGAACCGTGGTGGAATCCGGCACTCGCACGACCAGGCGGCACACAGAAACGACATCATCCGATACGGAGGCACATCATGGTGACGATCACGAACCTCAACAAGGCGCGGCGGGCGCCCATGGGCGACCGTGGCGACCGCATCTTCCTGGTGAACCCGGAGATGGGGGCGAAGCACGTGGACGTCCACATCAACGTCCTCCGGCCCACCGGGCCCGACGGGCACTACCACTATCACCCCAAGAATGAGAACATCTACATCGTGCTGGCCGGGACGGGGCGGTTCTTCTGCGAGGGGAAGGAGTACATGCTGCAGAAGGACGACGTGGTCTTCATCCCGCCGGGGACGAAGCACTCCCTCTCCGGGAGGGGTGACACCGAGTTCGTGCTGATCGAGATCGACGCGCCGTCGCCGCGGGAGACCATCAACGTGGACTGATCACCATGCTAGCCTTCCACGAGGGGCATCAACGCGCCAGCGGCCAGAAGTCCGAGGCGGACCGTGTCGCCGTGGTGTACGTATGAGCTCGCCACCGCCGCATAGCCTCGGACGCACGCTGCGGTTCTCAGGCCCTCTTTCGTGACGCCAGCAGTTCCCGAACGGCAGGCAACAACTCCACGGGGATCTCCACTACCGTGTGGGTGGTGGTTTCGTAGGCCGCCTCATCCTCCGCGACAGCTTCCTCGTCCGTCTGATTCTCGTAGTGTTCGAGAATCCGGCGGACCCGCTCTTCGTCCCAGCCAGGTGGAAACCTCGCCTGCTTCATCGCCTTCTCTTTGGACCATGCCAGGAAACCGCGATCGCCAGAGACCTCTCTGGGCCGTCGAACTCTTGATCAGACCGATCAGCCTAACACACCGCATATGTCAGCCTAACACCTCTCACGGGCCGGTCTCCTGCGCGATCACCGGACCGGTTTCCACCTCCGTCCCGTACGGCC
>JACQTN010000181.1 GCA_016210785.1 Armatimonadota bacterium | reverse complement strand
GTCTTTGCTCAACGCCTCCGCAGACGGCATCGATCCCTGACCGCGCCATCCTCCGGGTCTCCAGCGACCCATCATGCCCGGACCCCAGCCCATCATCCCGGTGCCCCACCCCATCATGCCACCGGCCCCCGCCATGTGCCCGTACCTGGTGTTCCACATCATGTTCGGACCAGGCTCCGGGCGCACCAGACCGTTCCGCTCGACGATGAGCTCCATGGCACCGATCCTGGTGCTCTTCTCCTCCACCACCACGTAGAAGTGGTTCGAGAACTCCATGACTTCCTCGGGGACCAGGTCGGTGTAGCCCGAGGCCGCGAGCCCTTCCTTGACCCGGCTCACGGCACTGTCAATGGTCACGGGCCCGCTGGACGGCGCGCCCTGCGCAAATCCGGCAGGACACCAGCCGTACCCGTTCCAGCCTGGCTGCGCAAAGAGGGGAAATGCCAGCACGCTGGCCAGCGCCAGCGCACCCAGAGCCACAACGATAGTGCGACGCGACATCGTCATCGCCCCCACGTCAGCATGTCGAGCAGCGCTTCTGGCAACCATCCTGCCTCGGCAAGGTGAGTCTCCCGTGAGCGCCCCTCCGGCTCTTGCATGGTCTGCTCGTCACTCCAGCCCGAACAGGCTGGCGGCGTTTCCATAGAAGAGCCGGTTCAGTGCCTCTTCTCCCACACCTCTATCCCGCAACGCCGCCATCCAGGCTCGGGTCTCCGCGGCGACGCGCGCTGCGTCAGAAGAAGCGTCTGAGCCGAAGAGCACCTTGGTCCAATCGATCTCGACGCCCAGGAGATCCCGCGTGAGGAGGTGGCGGCGGACAGTCTCCCCGCCCGAGATGTCGAAGAAGACAGAAGGCCGGAACCGGGCGATGGCGCAGGCCTCGTCGTACATGGGGTAGCCGACGTGCGCACCGATGATCTTCAGGGCAGGAAGCGCCATGGCGATGGTATCCACGAAGATCGGGTGCATGCGAGCGGAGGACGCGCCGTAGGGCCGCAGGCGCACCCTCTGCGGATCATCCATCCGGCCTCCGACGACCCCCGTGTGGAAGAGGATGACGAGTCTCTGGGCCGCGGCCTCCTGGTAGACGGGATAGTATGCGGGGTCATCGTAGTTGCGGCTGGGCAGAATCACCTTGAGACCCCGGAAGCCCCGTTGAGCGTACTCGCGGATCTGTTGCGGCGTGTCCACGTCAAGCACAACGTGGGCCAGGCCGGCGATGAAATGAGGATACCGTTTGAACGCCTGTTCCACTTCGTCATTGCCTTGCCCGCGCCGCCCGATGAGGGCGACCCTGGTCACCCCAATCTCCTCGCAGACCCTTCGCAGGCGATCGAGGTAAGTGGCCTTCTCAGCGTCCCACCAGGGGTAGTGGACATGAACGTCAAAAATCTTCACGAGGCCTCCCGGTGTGTTGAGGGAGAGGGTTCAGGCTCAGTCGGCCCGCCCGTCGAAGTCGCTCGCGCTCTTTCTTGATGCACCGACCCATGACCACGATGAGCCCGGCATTGCGGGCTCGCGCTGCCGCCTGTTCGTGCCTGACCCCCTCCTGCATCCACACGGCTCTGGCGCCAATGGCAATAGCCGCGTCCACGATGCCGGGGACATGCTCCGGGCGGCGGAAGATGACCACGATGTCTACCGGCTCCGGGACCACCCGCAGGTTTGGGTAGGAACGCTCGCCATGGACCTCCGCCACGGTGGGGTTTACGGGTATGATCCTGTAGCCGTGCCCTCTGAGGTACGCGGCGACGATGTGGCTCGGCCGCTGCGGATCCGGAGAAAGGCCGACGATGGCCACAGTCCTGGTCATGCTGAGAAGTGCCTCGATGGAATGGTCCACGGCCTCTCCCTAGAAACACCCCAGCGCCTTCGTGCCCTCAGCAAGCATCAGGTCCACCAGGTGGCGATCGTCTACGGCGACGGCGCCCGGAACCAGGTTTGCCGGCGAGAAGCCGCGCATGCTGAGGTCCTCTGCGGCCACATAGATCGCAACCCCCTGGGCCACGAATGTGCCCAGGGCTGCGGCAGCCGGAGTCGCGCTATGTCCGGCCGCGGCCAGGACGGCGTCCTGCAGGAGCGCCAGCGCCACCGTATGCCCCCGGGCGCGCAGGAAGGCCCCCAGGTCCAGAGCCCGGCGGGCCATCGCCCTTCTGAAGATCCTCGCTGTGGCCGCCCGTCCTATCTCCGCGCGGCCTTGACCAGTTGTCCGCTCCGGGTCAGGTGCTCGAGGAGCACTTCCCGCATCAGTTCGCACGCCTGCACCACCTTGGGCGTGGCGAGACGGTAGTAAATGGTCTGGCCATCCCGCCGCGCCACGACGATCCCTTTGGCGCGCAGCACGGCCAGGTGCTGGGAGACGTTGGCTTTGCGGATGTCAAGCACCTCCGTCAGTTCCCCCACCGATCGCTCTCCGTGGCGCAGGGCGTCCAGGATCTCCAGGCGCTTGGAGTTCGCCAGCGCCTGGCACACCTGGGCGTGCATCTCGAAGAGTCTCCGGTCGCCTCTCTTTGCCATGCGGCATCCGCCCCAGAGAGCATGTAGGTAGATTCGTTATTATGAATCTTTGAATTCAACTCCATCATACCACAAGTCTCCCAATCCTGGCTAGCCCCCTGGTCGGCCTAGTCGGCCTCATCTGTGGAAGTCGAGGGTCGCTAGGCAGCGGGGCGCTGACGTCTCAGGGGTTACCCGATGGCCGGGCTTGACACGCCTGGTCTCACGCCCTAACGTGTCTGGTGCGGACGGTCGGCGAGGGCAAGGACGGTCCGAGCCCGGGAGTACAGGCAGTTCGATCCGGGACGGGTTACTGGTGGCGAAGACATCGGCGGCCACGCCTAAGGTTCTCGAGCGCGGGTCCCCGCTTGCGATCCTCTGCGAGTCGTGCGTCAACGCGCTGTACAGCGTCGCCGTGCGCCTGACGCGCCGCCGCGACACGGCCGAGGACTTGGTCCAGGACACCTACGTGCGCGCCCTCCGCGCGCGGGCACGGTACGATGAGGAGTTGGGGGCCAAGGGCTGGCTCTTCGCCATCATGCGGCGGCTCCACCTGGATGACGTGCGCCGCCTCAGGCGGTCGCCGCAGGTGGACAGTCTGGACGACCGCGAAGACTTCGTCTTGTATGAGCACCTCTCCCGGGATGCCGCGGCGTCCAGTGCTGAGGAGGCATTTCTGGCCCACTACCTGGATGGTTGCCTGGCCGCCACCGTGGAGGCACTCCCCGAAGACCTCAAACTCCCGTTGCTCCTGTCCGCCGGAGGATTCACGTACCGGGAGATGGCCCGGATCCTGGGATGGCCCGTGGGGACGGTGATGTCGCGTCTCCACCGTGCCCGACGGCTCGTGCAACGCCTTCTGGTGCAGCAGTGCCGGGAGACCGGCCAGAGGGAAGATGGGCCGTGACATGTGAAGAGGCCGTGGCCCGGCTCTATGAGTACCTGGACAGGGAACTGGATCCCGGCACCCGGCGTCGCGTCAGGCAGCACCTGGCCCGCTGCCGGCCGTGCACGGACAAGGTCCACTTCGAAGCGTACTTTCTCGCTCAACTCCGGCGGTGTCTGGTGAGCGAACGCGCACCTGCCAGCCTCTACCGCCGCCTCGAAGCCCTGGTCGCGGCCGTCCGCGTCAAATAGGCATCGCCCGCACCGACACCCCTTCGCCAGAATAGTTCGAGCCTCTCAGACGTACAGTCTGGAAGGGAGGGGTGGACCCCTCCATGGCTTCCGTTGCAGAGGGGAGCGTTGCCGTGAGCACGACTTCGTTGCAAACCACTCGCCTCGGGCTCCGGGCCAATCTGGCCCAGTTCACGCTGCTGGTGATCGTGAATGCGTTTGTGGGAGCGATGGTCGGGCTGGAGCGGACCGTGCTGCCGCTCATCGCCGGGGCGGACTTTGGGCTGGCCTCCAAGACGGCCGCCCTCTCCTTCCTGGTAGCCTTCGGCATAGTGAAAGCCCTGGCCAACCTGGCCGCCGGCGGACTCTCGGACCGTCTAGGGCGCAAAGGCATCCTGGTGGCAGGCTGGCTCGTCGGGCTGCCTGTCCCGGTGATGATCATGCTGGCGCCGACCTGGAACTGGGTGGTGCTGGCCAACGTGCTCCTGGGCATCAACCAGGGTCTGTGC
>JACQTN010000180.1 GCA_016210785.1 Armatimonadota bacterium | reverse complement strand
GGAACTGGCGGCGAAGCCGAGGACAGCCATCCGGCTGAACAAGGAGCGCTGGCGGCATCTGACCCAGGCCGCGGCGGAGGAGGCGGCGGAATCCGCCAAACGCGCCCATGCCGCCGCGTTTGCCTCGGGCGAGCCGCAGGTGGCCATGGAGCGCTTCCTGGCCAGACGACGGCCCAAGGGGTAGGAGCGTGTCCAGGAGAACCGCTCACCGCGGGCCTGGCTCCCCCCTCACCCGGCACGTGCTACTCTATTGCGAGGTGTTACTCTTCAGCACGCTCACCGATTTCGCAGCGCCCTCTCCCCAGGCGGGAGAGGGGTAAGAGGTATCCTAAAGTGCAGCTCTACGAGTTTGAAGCCAAGGCCATGCTGGCCCGCCACGGCGTGCGCGTGCCCCGCGGCGGGTTGTGGCCGCAGGTACCTGCCGGCCTGCGCTATCCCGCTGCCGTCAAGGCCCAGACCCTTGCCGGGGGCCGCGGTCGCCGTGGGGGAGTGCGGCAGGTGGAGTCGCCCGCCGGCGTGGGTGACGCCGTCGCCGCGGTCCAGCGCATGCGGTTCGACGGGGAACCTGTGGCCGAAGTCCTCGTGGAAGAGTGGATCGAGACAGAGCGGGAGTTCTACCTGGCCTTGACCATTGATCGCACCCGGTCATCTCCCCTGCTGCTGGCCAGCGCGAAGGGAGGCATGGAGGTGGAGGATGCGGGCGACCTCTGCCGTCTCCCCATCGATCCCTGGATCGCGCCGCGAGCCCACCACATCAGGAGGCTCGGCGCGCTCTACGGGCTTGAGGCGGAACGCGTGGCGGCGGTGGTGGAGGGCGCCTGGAAAGCGTTCTGCGCCCTGGACGCCCTGCTGGTGGAGATCAACCCCCTGGGGGTCGACCGCGGCGAGCTCATCGCCCTGGACGCGCGCATCTTCGTGGATGACAACGCCGGGTACCGGCACCCCGACTGGCCGGCGGCCCGCGGGGGAACTCCTTTCGAGAGAGGGTGCGCCGGGCTGGGGGCAACCGCCGTGGAGATGGAGGACGGCGACGTGGCGCTCATCACCAGTGGCGCGGGACTGGGCATGGCGTCGCTGGATCTCCTGGTGGCCATGGGCGGCCGGCCGCGGGTACTGGTCGACCTCGGCCCCGTCGTGTTCCAGCAGCCAGAGAAGATCGCTCAACTCATAGAACTCCTCGCGGCGCTGCGGCCCCGGGTGATCCTCTTCAACTTCTTCCTGCAGCTGGCGGCCTGCGACCGGCTGGCCCAGGGTCTGTCCGCCGGGCTGGTGCACCTGCCGTCGGATGCAAAGATGGTCGTCCGGATGAAGGGCGTCCGGTCGGATGAAGCCCGGGCCATCCTGGCGCCCGCGGGCATCCCGCTGTATGACGACCTGGCAGAGGGGTTCCGCGCCGCCATCGCCGCCACCGGGGCGTAATCATGGCGATCCTGGTCGACGCATCTTCCCGCATTCTCATCCAGGGGATCACCGGTGCGACAGGCCGGTCGTTTGCCGGGCGGATGGTGGAGAACCGCTCCGGTCTCGTCGGCGGAGTCACGCCCGGCCGGGGCGGCCAGGTCGTCGCCGGCGTGCCGGTCTTCGACACGGTGGACGAGGCGGTGGCGCGCACCGCGGCCACCCACTCGTTGATCGTGGTGCCGCCCGCGGGGGTCCTGGACGCCGTGATGGAGGCGGCGGACGCGGGCATCAGGCTTGCCGTCGTCTACACCGAGGGCGCACCCGTCTGGGATACCCTGCGCGCCCGGGCTTATGCGCACAGCCGGGGCATGATGCTGTGCGGTCCCAACTCGGCCGGGATCGCCTCTCCGGGCAAGGCGAACCTCAGCGACCTCAACGACGCCAACCTGGCGCCCGGCAGCATCGGGATCGTCTCCAGGAGCGGCACGCTGACCTACGAGGTGATCCTGGAGTTGCGCCGGCGCGGGCTGGGGACCAGCACGGTGGTCTGCCTGGGCGGCGACCCCATCGTGGGCCTCCACTACGGGCCGGTGCTGGAGGGGTTCGACGCAGACCCCGAGACCGAGGCGGTGGTGCTCATCGGCGAAATCGGCGGCGGCATGGAGACGGACGCGGTCCCGTTGATCCGCCGGATGCGGAAGCCCGTGGTGGGATACATTGCCGGCTGGTCAGCGCCGCCCGCGAAGAAGATGGGGCACGCTGGCGCCATCGTGCAAGACCGGACCGAGTCCGCAGAGGCCAAGACCGGCGTGCTGACCGAGGCAGGAGTCCGGACGGCCCGGTTGCTCCTCGATGTGGCGCCGATGGTAGAGGATGTCGCGGGAGCGCGGCGGCGTCCTGTGCTGCCCTGAACGCCATGGAGCGCGTCTCGGAAATGTCATGCCTCATTCATGCGCAGGCCCAGCTCGGCTCCCACCCCAGAAATTCCCACAGCGAATTTCCGGGGCGCCGTGAGTCCGGCTAGAGACGGAGGACAACCATGCATGACCGTGACCTCGACGGTTTCACGCTGGCCACGCTGAGCCGGGCCATCGCCGCCCGGGAGGTCTCGCCGGCGGAGGTGACGGAGGCCTGTCTGGCGCGGATCGAGCGACTCGCCCCGCATCTCAACAGTTTCATCACCGTGCTGCCGGAGCGGGCGCTGGCAGACGCCCGGCGCGCCGAGGCGGAGATCAGGCGAGGAGAGCGGCGGGGACCGCTGCACGGGGTGCCCGTTGCGATCAAAGACATCTTCGCCACCCGTGGCATCCGCACGACCTGCGGGTCCAGGGTGCTGCGCGACTGGGTGCCGGAAGAGGACGCCACCGTGGTGCGGCGGCTGGCGGAGGCAGGCAGCGTGCTCCTGGGCAAACTGAACATGAGCGAGTTCGCCTATGGCGCCGTCCACCCGGACTTCGGGCCGCCCAGGAACCCCTGGAACCTCGACCGTTTCACCGGAGGGTCCAGCAGCGGATCCGGCGCGGCCGTCGCGGCATCGCTATGTTTTGGGTCGCTGGGAACCGACACGGGCGGGTCCATCAGGGGGCCCGACGCCCCCAGCCGCAATTTAGGTATGGAACCCAACTTCCGCCGTGTTAGCCCGGCCGGGGTTTTACCCCCAAACATGTACGATGAACAATCCCGCCCCCAGG
>JACQTN010000200.1 GCA_016210785.1 Armatimonadota bacterium | reverse complement strand
TGGCCTGGGACTACACGCGCTACTGTTTCGCCCACGGCGGCGGCCTGACGCTGCTGGAAGAGCCGCACTTCCACTGGGGCACGGAGGAGGTTCTCCAGCCGGGGATGACCTTCTACCTGGAGCCCATGATCATCAGGCACGGACTGGGCACGGCCTGCATCGAGGACGTGGTGCTGGTCACCGAGACCGGGTGCGAGTCCTTCACCCGGTACCCGCGGAAAACGTGGTAGGCGGTCACGCGCGATGGCGGAGAAGGCGGCGAGAGACAACCCGGTGCGGGAGAATCCGAGGCGGAGGTCAACAATGCGGGTGTGGCCTGTTCTTCTGGTGGTGCTCGCGGTCTGCGCGGCCGTCAATCTCCCCGGCGCGGCGGCGCCGGCGGGGAAGCCCCTGGTGGTGGACGTGGGAGGCCCGCTGGTGGCCGCGGACCAGGTCTATTACATCAGCGGCACCGACCGCAACGCGCTGTCGCTGGTCTACGAGACCCTGGTCACCTTCAATCCCGACCTCTCCATCAGGCCGCTGCTGGCGAAGTCGTGGGAGGTAGCGCCCGACGGCGTGACGTGGACCTTCCGCCTGCGCGACGACGTGATCTATCACGACGGCACGCGCTTCCGGGCGCAGGACGTGATCTTCAACCTTGAGCGCCAGCTCGAGCCTAACTCGCGCAGCCTCAACGCCCCGGTCTTCCGGGACGCGATCCGGTCCATGAAGGTGATCGACGACCACACGGTACAGTTCGCCACCAACGGCCGGTATGCCATCTTCCTCAACGTCATGGCCGGCTGGGGCGCCGGGATGGCCTGCCCCGAGCAGGTGAAGCGGCTGGGCCAGGACTTCAACCAGACCGGCTGCGGCACCGGTCCCTACCGGATCGAGCGCTTCGTGCCGCGTGACCGCGCCGAGTTGGTGGCCTTCGACCGCTACTGGGGTCCCCGTCTCTCCTTCCCGCGCATCACCCTGCGCTTCATCCCCGAGGAGACGGCGCGCGTGGCCGCCCTGCTCAGCCGGCAGACCCACCTGATGATCGACGTGCCGGTGCACCAGGCGGCGTTCCTGCGCGGCCGGGGCGAGATCACGCTGATCACCACCAACCCCGTGCGGACCTCCCACGTCGGCATGCGCCTGACCGTGCCGCCGCTCAACGACCTGCGCGTGCGGCAGGCCATCGTCCACGCCGTGGATGTCACGAAACTGGTGCAGAAGGTCTTTGCCGGAAACGCCATCCCCTATCTCGGCCCGCAGCATCCCGTGCTGCCGGGATTCGACGCCACCGTTGGGCTCTACAAGTATGACCCCCAGCAGTCAGCGCGGCTGCTGGAGGAGGCGGGGTGGCGCACAGGCCCGGATGGCGTCCGCGCGCGGGAGGGCCGGCGCCTGACCATCGAGATGCTGGTGCGGCCCACCGACCGGGACGTGCGCATCGGCGAGGTGATGCAGCAGGACCTGCGGCAGGTCGGCATGGAGATCACGCTGCGCCGGGTGGATCCGGCGACCTACGTGGGGGAGATGGCGCGCGGCCGCCACCAGTTGCACATCTGGGGCTGGACCAACGCTGAATCGGACGTGCTGTCCCCGCTCAACGGGCTGTTCCGGTGCGCCGCGAAGCTGCCCGTGAACTCCACGGAGTTCTGCGATCCGAACCTGGACCAGATCCTGGACCGCATCCGCGGCGAGTTCGACCCGAAGCGGCGGGCCGAGCTGGTCCGGCAGGCGATGCGGATCATCCGGGAGCGGACCAGCCACGTGGCCTGGTTCTTCCCCAAGAACGACGTGGCGTTCGTGAAGGAGTTCAAGGGCTTCCGGCGCGCTCCCCACGGGCTCTTCCACCAGATGTTGAAAGACGCCGTGCTGGAGTAGGTCTGGAGGTCCCGGTGCGGGTCCTGATCGCCACCGACATGGAGGGAGCGGCGGGCATCGATCGCGCCCAGCAGTGCTTCCCCGGCTACCCCGAGATATTCCGCGCGGGCTGCCGCCACCTGATCGAGGATATCAATGCCTGCATTCACGGCCTGCGCCGCGGCGGAGCAACCGAGGTGAAGGTCGCGGAAGGGCACGCGCTGGGAGCGTTCCGCGCGTTCGACTCCGGCGACCTGGAGGGAACCCCGGAGATCGTGCGGGGACGGCCGGCCATGGAGGCCCTGGAATCCTGGGCGCAGGCCGTGGCCCTGGTGGGCTACCACGCCATGGCGGGGACGCCCGACGGATTTCTCAGCCACACCGTGACCCTCTCCACCGCCCTTCGCCTCGACGGGGAACCCGTCGGCGAGATGGTCATGACCGCCGCGACGTTCGGGCTGTCGGGCGTGCCGGTGATCCTGGTGACAGGCGACCACGCCACCGTGCGCGAGGCGGCGCACTTCCTGCCCTGGGCGGCGCGGGCAGAGGTGAAGCGCGCGGCGACCATCACCGACGTGACGCTCCTGCCGCGGGAGGAGGCGTCGCGGCGCATCGAGCAGGGAGCCGCCGCGGCGATGGCCCGGCGGGACGGCTGCCGGCCGCTGTGCCTCCCCGAGCCCCTGGAGACGGAGGTCCACTTCTGGGCGCCGGAGCTGGCAGACGCGGCAATGGTCCTGCCGCTGGCGCGGCGCTGCGGGGAGCGGGCGGTCGGCTTCACCGCCCCGACGCTCCGAGACGCCTTGAAGTTTTTCAGCGTAGCGTGGCAGATGATGATGCCCGCGCGGGACCGCGCCTTGCGCCAGCAGGTGGACGCGCTCCCCGAGGTGCAGCGGCAGCGGGACCAGTGGACCGACACGCTCCTCCGCGCCTGGCTGAGGACCCCCTCTCCCTTTCAGGCGAACCCCAACGCGTTGCGCACCGCCCTCTGACCGGGCCCTCATCCCGCGCCGCGGGCGGATCGCTGGGCGCTCCACCAGGTCCGGGAGCCACCCGCCGGGCTCGGGGGAGATCCGCTACGGCCTCTGCCAGCCGACTCCGACGAACATGGTGAAGAACCCCAGCGGGAAGGGCTCGATACCTGCCACCTCGGCGGCGTGGGCGATGTTGTTCCTCGGTGAGAGGA
>JACQTN010000199.1 GCA_016210785.1 Armatimonadota bacterium | reverse complement strand
GTCTTCAGCGAACTGCGCCCCTGGAACCGGTCCAGACCCTGAAGGACAGCCAGCCAGGTCTCCTGGACGACTTCCTCGGCCACCGCGACGCTGGACACGTAGGTCATGGCGAGGCGGATCATCGCCGTGTGGTACCGGCTCACCAGCGACGCGAAGGCGGCCTCATCCCCGGCGCGCAGGGCCTGGACTACCTTGAGGGTCTCCGCGGACGCTCCGACGCCTGCCCCGTCGGTTCTCTCGGTCTCGCCCCGATTGGCAGGCATACTGATCGCCCCTCCCGGTCGGTGTGCCATGGGCATCTTCCTCCCCAGGCAACGAGCCCGCAGGCTCGCGAGCATCCCGACTCGGGTGCAATAAGGTATATTCACTATACGCCACCGCAAACCGCGCCGCCAAACAACGACGTTCCGCCCGCCACAACGGCGAACCTCCCCCGTCCGGTGCGCCTGACGGCCCACGGCGGCCGGAACGGTCTCCATCGCCCCGCCCGGTCCGGTGTAACGGAGCGTCCCGGACAGAGACTGTTCCGCAGAGGACCCGAGGGGGAAGAGCCCGCCTCGACATCCGCGTTAGACGTGAAAAGGCGCCAGATGGAAAGGGGTCTTCAATGAAGGCTATCGCGGTCTATCCGGGCAAGCCCGACAGCATCCACCTGGCCGACCTGCCCAAGCCGGGCCTGGATGAGGTGCCGGACGGCCGGGGCGTGCTGGTCCGGATGCTCCGGTGCGGCGTGGACGGGACGGACAAAGAGATCAACGCCGCCGAGTACGGCAAGGCCCCGGAGGGTTTCCCGTTCCTGGTCATCGGCCACGAGAACTTCGGGCGCGTCGAGGCGATCGGCCTCAGCGTGACCGAGTTCCGGCCGGGCGACCACGTCGTGGCGACGGTCCGCCGCCCGGGCAGCAGCATCTATGACCGGATCGGCACTTACGACATGACCACGGATGACGTCTACTTCGAGCGCGGCATCAACCTGCGCCACGGGTTCCTCACCGAGTACTACGTCGACGACCCGGAGTACATCGTCATGGTGCCGGACGGGATCAAGCACGTCGGCGTGCTGGTCGAGCCCCTCAGCGTCCCGGAGAAGGGCGTGCTGCAGGCGTACGAGATCCAGCGGCGGCTCCGCGTCTGGCGGCCGCGCCGGGCCGCCGTGCTGGGGGCAGGCACCATCGGGCTCCTGGCCACCCTCATCCTGCGCCTGCGCGGGCTCGACGTCACCACGTTTGGCCGCACACCCAGACCGTATCTCAACTCCGACCTGGTGGAGGCCCTGGGCGGGCGCTACGTGAGCACCACGGAGATGCCGCTGCGGGAGGCGGCGACGGCCCGCGGTCCCTTCGACATCATCTACGAGGCCACCGGCTTCTCCCCCCTGGTCTTCGAGGCCATGGAGGTGCTGGGGAAGAACGGCGTCCTGGTGCTGGCCAGCGTCACCGGCGGCAACCGGCGCGTGGAGGTGCCCGCGGACAAGATCAACCTCGACTTCGTCCTGGGGAACAAGGTGATGGTCGGCACGGTGAACGGCAACCGCGAGTACTTCGAGGCGGCCGTCCGCGACCTGGCCATGGCCGAGACCCAGTTCCCCGGCTGGGCAGCGCGCCTGCTGACCCACCCCATCCGTGGCCTGGACAACTTCCGCCAGATGATCGAGATCCTCACCAGCGCCCGCGGCGCCATCAAGGTCTTCGTGGAGATCTCCGACGGAGGGTGAGCATGTCCGCCGCCGGCGCGTGGTGGCCCTCCCGCTACGGCGAGGGCGACGAACTGGGCACGCTCAACGAGATCACCCCGGCCAGGGTGGCGAATGCAGACATGTCGTTTTGAGGGAGAGAGACGTCATGTCAGACCATCACTACGACATCGCCATCATCGGTACGGGCGCCGGCGGCGGCACGCTCGCCTACGCCCTGGCCCCCTCCGGGAAGCGCATCCTGATCCTGGAGCGCGGCGGCTGGCTTCCCCGCGAAAAGGAGAACTGGGACGCCCGCGCCGTGTTTGCCCAGGAGCGCTACCATACCAAGGAGATGTGGTACGACAGGGACGGGCGCCCGTTCCGCCCCGGCACCAACTACTACGTGGGCGGCAACACCAAGGTGTACGGTGCGGTGCTGCTCCGGATGCGCGAGCGCGACTTCCACGAGGTCCGCCACCACGACGGGGTATCGCCCGCCTGGCCGCTGCGCTACCAGGACTTCGCGCCATACTACACCCGGGCCGAGCGGCTGTACGGCGTCCACGGGCATCGCGGCACCGACCCCACGGAGCCGCCGTGCGACGACCCGTATCCCTTCCCGCCTGTCAAACACGAGCCCCGCATGCAGGAGATCTTTGATGGCCTGCGGGGCCAGGGCCTCCGCCCCTATCCCCTGCCCGTAGGGGTCCGGCTGGACGAAGAGAATCCCCACCTGAGCCCGTGCATCAAGTGCGAGACCTTTGACGGCTTCCCGTGCCTGGTCAACGCCAAGTACGACGCGCACACCACGTGCATCATCCCCGCGCTGCAACACAAGAACGTGACGCTGCTCACCCACGCCCTGGCGATGCGCCTGGAGACCGATCCCACGGGCCGGGAGGTGACCGCGATCCTGGTGCAGCGCAACGGCGCCACCGAGGAGTACTCGGCCGACATCGTGGTCGTGGCGTGCGGCGCGGTCAACTCGGCGGCGCTGCTCCTGCGCTCCTCCGGCGACAGGCATCCGCACGGGCTGGCCAACAGTTCGGGCCAGGTGGGGCGCCACTACATGTGCCACAACAACTCGGCCATCCTGGCCGTCTCCCGCGTGCCCAACCCGAGCCGGTTCACCAAGACCATCGGCCTGAACGACTTCTACTGGGGCGACGACGACTTCGACTACCCGATGGGCCACATCCAGACGCTGGGCAAGTCCCTCCCGGCACAACTGGAGGCCGACGCGCCGTCCATCCGGATCCCCGGCGTCCGCCTGACCCTGGAGTACGTCGCCGCTCACTCCATCGACTGGTGGCTGACCACCGAGGACCTGCCCGATCCCGCCAACCGCGTGGAGCTCACCCAGGAGGGCGCCATCATGCTCAGCTACACGCCCAACAACACCGAGCCGCACCGCCGCCTGCTGGCCAGGCTGCGCGCGGCCATGGAGCAGGTGGCGGGCGGCATGAGCCACTTCATCCCCCAGTCCGTCTACCTCTCCAAGATGATCCCCCTGGCGGGAGTGGCCCACCAGTGCGGGACGTGCCGGTTCGGGACCGACCCCAGGACGTCGGTGCTCGACGTGAATTGCAGGGCGCACGATCTCGACAACCTCTACGTGGTGGACTCGAGCTTCTTCCCGTCGTCCTCCTCGGTCAACCCGTCGCTGACCATCATCGCCAACGCCCTCCGCGTGGGGGACCACCTGCTCGACCGCCTGAGATAGGTCTGCACGGTGGCGCCGCCGGGGCCGGCGCCCGGAGGAACCGACATGACGCGGCCTCTAACGCCCGGTGACGCGATCTTCTGCCTCGTTGCTTTCCCGCGAACTTCACCTGGGGTCGGGCCAGCGAGATCCTGCTGGAGAAGGTCGGCTTCGTCACCCAGACCACCGGCGCGATGCCGCGCGGCGACCACGACCCGCGCCTTCAGCGCTCGGGCCGTCTCCTCCAGTCCCGGAACGCCTGAAGGAGATCCTCTCTGGTCCCTTCGGGGATCGCTTCCTCCGTCAACCGTCCCAGAGCGCCGACGATCCGCCGCATCTGCACCAGGTAGATCCGGCACTCCGGGCAGACCATCAGGTGCTCCCGGAAACGCTTCCGGTCGGACGGGGGAAGCGTGCCTTCAAGGTAGTCGGTGATAAGCTCCACCAGTTCTTTGCAGGTCATTTCATGCCGTCGGTCGCTCCGGGATGGCTTCTCGCAGTGTTCTCGTTGCAATGATGTGTAGTCTTGCAGCCCGCCAGCGCGTTACATCCCGCCTCGAGGCAACCCGACGTGTTGAGTTTTCCGACGCGCTGTAACGGCAACCACAAAGGCCGAGACTATCTCCACAAAGCACTGCGTGAGAGGGAGGGAACCGATCATGATGCCAGCCATGACCGCGGGGCGCGGCCGCCAGCGCCTCTGGCTTCTCCTCGTCATCGCCGCCGTGATCGTGCTGCCAATCGCCTGGTATCTCATCTCGCCGCTGTTCCTGAGCAAGACGGTCAGCGAGGCGTTCCCCATGAGCGCCAATGCCACGCTGCCCGCGGGGATGACGCGGGAGCAGGCCGAGAAGGCAATGATGGAGGCCTCGAAGGTCAACAGCGCGATGACCGAGACCATGCCCGCGGCGGCCGCCACCGTGCTGGTCCAGGGCACCTTCGGGGCGGTGGACGGCGTGCACAAGGGCGAGGGTACGGCGACCCTGTATCGGGTCGGTCAGGACCGCGTGCTGCGGTTCGACCCGTTCAAGGTGACCAACGGCCCGGACCTGTATGTCTACCTCTCCGGGCACGCCGCGCCGCGCAGCCGGGAGCAGCTCCACGAGGGCGGCGCGTTTGAGGTGGGACGGCTGAAGGGCAACATCGGCGCCCAGAACTACACGCTGCCGGCCGATCTGGACCCGTCCAAGTTCAAGTCGGCGGTGATCTACTGCCGGCGGTTCCACGTGGTCTTCAGCACGGCCGAGCTGACGTCCCGGTAGCGTGCTGTGCGCCGCCGCGGCGCCGGACATCGTCTCGCGGCGCGGGGCGCCGCCGCCGCGGCGCGGCGACGCGGCGGCGGCGGGTCGTGAGCGTGGTCGCGCAGGCGAGGGTCGCCATGTCCTCTCCACTCCGTCGTGACCTGCTGGCCGGCGCCGCCGCCGGGCTGGCGGGCGGCCTGGTCTTTGGATGGGCCATGCGGGCGCAGGCCTACATGGTGACCGTCGCCGGCCTCCTGGGCCTGCAGTCGGCGGAGGCCGGTCTGGCCCTGCACGTGCTGATCGCGACGGTGGTGGGCGCGGGCTTCGGGGCGGTCTTCCGCTACCAGCCCCACAGTCACGCCGCCACCATCAGCAGCGGCCTGATGTATGGCCTGCTCTGGTGGATTGTCGGGCCGTTGACCTTGACGCCGCTGCTGGCAGGGCAAAAGCCGGCGTGGTCGCTGGCGGAAACCAGCGCGGCGTTCCCGACGCTGATCGGGCACCTGCTCTACGGCGGCGTCGTGGGCGCCGCCTTCTACATCCTGGTCACCTTCTACCTCCGCGCGCACCCGGCGTCCGCGGCTCCGGCGATCGCCGGCGAGACCCCGACCAGGCGCGTGGTGATCCTGGGCGGAGGATTCGGCGGCGTGAGCGCCGCGCACCGCCTGGAGCAGCTCTTCGCCAGAGACCTAAGCGTCGAGATCACCCTGGTCAGCCAGAGCAACTACCTGCTCTTCACGCCCATGCTGGCCGAGGTCGCCAGTAGCGGCCTGGAGGCGCAGCACATCAGCACGCCGGTGCGGGCGGCCCTGCCCCGCACGCGCTTCAGGCGCGCAGAGGCGGAGGCGATCGACTGCGACGCCCGGGAAGTGCGCATCCGCGCCAGCGCCTCCGCCCCGGTGGAGACGCTGCCCTACGACCACCTGGTCCTGGCCCTGGGCGCCGTGCCCAACTTCTACGGCCTCCCCGGCGTGGAGGCCTGTTGTTTTACGTTGAAGACCCTGCAGGACGCCATCCGGTTGCGGAACCATGTGATTGTTTTGCTGGAGCGGGCCGACGTCGAGCCGGACCCGGGGGAACGGCGCCGTCAGTTGACGTTCGTCGTCACCGGCGGAGGCTTCGCCGGGACGGAGATGGTGGCCGAGATGTTCGACCTGGTGCACAGCGTCCTGCGCTACTACCCGCACATCGAGGCGGGCGACCTGCGGTTCGTGCTGGTCCACAGCGGGGATCGGATCCTGCCGGAGATCAGCGCGGAGTTGGGGGCCTACGCGCGGCGCAAGCTGGAGGGCCGCGGCATCGAGTTCCTGCTGGGGAGGCGGGTGGCGGCCGCCCGCCCCGACGCCGTCGCGCTGAGCGACGGCACGGAAGTGCCGGCCCGCACGCTGGTATGGACCGCCGGCAACCAGCCCAATCCGCTGCTCCGGACTCTGCCGTGCGAGCGCGGCCGGGCCGGCGCCGTGGTGGTGGAGAACACGCTGCAGGTCAGGGGATTGTCCAACGTCTGGGCGGTGGGAGACTGCGCGCAGATCCCCGACCCCGACCGCCAGGGCAGCGCGTATCCACCTACGGCGCAGCATGCGCTGCGCGAGGGCATCGCCGTGGCCGAGAACGTCGCCGCCGCCCTGGCGGGCTCGGCGCCCAGGGCCTTCCGCTTCACGACCATCGGGACGCTGGTCGCGCTGGGCCATCACACCGCCGTGGCGGAGGTGCGGGGCTGGAGGTTCTCGGGGTTGCTGGCCTGGTTTATGTGGCGCACGGTGTACCTGAGCAAGCTGCCCGGGCTCGAGAAGAAAGTCCGGGTGGCGCTGGACTGGACGATCGACCTCTTCTTCCCCCGCGATATCGTGCTGACCGCGGACGCCGGTGCGCCGTTACGCGCCGCGGCCGGAGGCGACGCCGCCGGGGACGAGACGCCGCGCACCCCACCGGCGCCGGCACCCCAGACCCGGTCTGCGCAGGCGCCATGACGGAGGCGACCCCATGAAAGGATCCGAGGTCATCCGGGACGGGCTGTGGCCGGGGGCGCTGGCCGGCCTGTTCGGCGGCCTGGTCTTCGGCGCGGCGATGTCGGAGTTGGGCGTGCTGCCCACCGTGGCGTCGCTGGTGCGCGCCGATTCCGCCGCGGTGGGCTTCGCCGTCCACATGGTCATCGCCGCACTGGTGGGGGCGGGCTTCGGCCTCCTCGTGTGGCACCAGCAGGTGGCTGCGGGAGAGACTTTCTTCTGGGGGTTGACCTACGGCACCCTGTGGTGGTTCCTCGGCCCGCTCACCCTGATGCCCCTGCTGCTGGGAGGGGGCCTGGCCTGGGACGTGGGGTCTGCGCGGGAGGCGTTTCCGAGCCTGCTGGGGCACCTCCTGTATGGGGCCGCGACCGGGCTGGCGCTGGTGGCCATCAGGCGGACGTGGAGCGGCGAGGGAGGCCGCCCCCGGCGGGGCGCTGTGCTGCGCGGCGCGCTGGCAGGGCTGCTGGGCGCCTGGCTCCTGGGGAGAATGCTGCAGGGGCAGGACCGGCTCATGGCCTTCTCGACCGCGATGCCCGTGCACACCCACCGGGGGGCCTGGCTGGTGCTGCTGGCCACAGGTGTGCTGGCCGGCGCCGGCTTCGCACTTCTCTTTCCTCGCCGGACCGATAGCTCGGGCGTCTCACTGATCCGCGGCACGCTGTACGGTTTCTTCTGGTGGGTGGTTGGCGCACTGACGTTGATGCCGTTGATCGGCGGGGCCGGGCTGACCTGGTCGCTGGAGGCGGCACGGGCGAACTTCGCCACCTTCCCGGGCTACGTGCTCTTCGGCGCGACTCTGGGTCTCCTGTACCAGTGGTTTGCCGCCATGGCGGATCTTCTCTTCTCCGACATGATCGCCGACCCCCACCAGGAGGGGGTGGGGGCAGAAGGGCTGCGCGCCATCGGGCGGGGCGCCGTCTCGGGGTTGATGGGCGGCCTGATCTTCACGGTGGTGATGGTGCGGGTCGGCTTCCTGCCGACCGTCGCCAGGCTCGTCGGCTCGACCTCTCCGCTGACGGGATTCCTGGCGCATCTGGTCATCGCCGATCTCATCGGCGTCAGTTACGGCGTGCTCTTTCGCCGGCAGAGCTACGATATCGGCTCGGCCCTGGGCTGGGGTGTGGCCTACGGGTTCTTCTGGTGGATCCTGGGGCCGCTGACACTGCTCCCCATTCTGCTGGGCGCGCCGCCCCGGTGGACGGTGGAGGTGGCCGCGGGCCTGACGGCCAGCCTGGTGGGGCACCTGGCCTACGGCGCCGCGGTGGGCATTACGTTCCACCGCCTGGAGGCCCGGTACAACCCCTGGTGGGTTCCGCGGTCCACGGCAGAAGCCGCCCGCGCGGCGCGCAGAAAGCAGCAGGTGGCCACCTCCGCCCCCGCGCTGTGGGCGCTCGTGGTGACCATCGCCCTGACGCTGCCGGTCGTGCTGGGCAGGTGAGACCGTTCCGGCGGCGGGTGCGGTCCAGGCAACGCCGCCGGTCAGGGGGCGATCGGGAGCACGGTGGGAAAGGACGGGACGCGATGGACACCGAGCGCCGCAGGCTGATCGAAGTGCGCGATCACGGGGTGCGGTGGTATCGCTGGGGACCGTACCTCGCCCAGCGCCAGTGGGGCACCGTGCGCGAAGACTACTCCCCGCACGGCGCCGCGTGGGACGACTTCTCGCACGATCACGCGCGCTCTCGCGCCTACCGGTGGGGTGCGGACGGCCTCCTGGGAATCTGCGACCACCGGGGACTGTTGTGCTTCGCCCTCGCCCTGTGGAACCAGGCCGATCCGATCCTCAAGGAGCGCCTCTTCGGCCTGACGGGCCCGGAAGGCCACCACGGCGAGGACGTCAAGGAATACTACTTCTTCCTGGACAGCACGCCCACCCATTCGTACATGAAGGCGCTGTACAAGTACCCGCAGCGCGCCTTCCCGTATGCGGATCTCGTGGCGGAGAACCGGCGCCGCGGCCGGCATGAGCCCGAGTACGAACTGATCGATACCGGGGTGTTCGCGGAGGACCGCTACTTCGACGTCACCGTCGATTACGCCAAGGTCGATCCGGAGGACATCCTGATCCGCATCGCCGCCACCAACCGTGGCCCCGATCCCGCCCCCCTGCACCTGCTCCCCACGCTCTGGTTCCGCAACACCTGGAGCTGGGGGCGCGACGACCGCCGGCCGGAGCTCCGGGCGATCGCACAGACGCTGGCCGCCGTAGAAGGCGGTGCACGCGCCCACGGGGAACGGACCGAGGCTTCCGGCATCCGCCTGGTGCGCGCCATCCACCACGCCCTGGGGGAGTACTGGCTGGCCTGCGAGGGCGCGCCGGAACTGCTCTTCACCCACAACGAGACCAACTTCGCGCGCCTGTGGGGCGTGCCGAACCGCACGCCCTTCGTCAAGGACAGCATCAACGACGCCGTGGTCCACGACGCGAAAGACGCGGTGAACCCGGACGGCGTCGGCACCAAGGTCGCGGCGCACTCTGTGGTAACGATCGACCCCGGCGCCACGCACACCGTCCTGCTGCGCCTGTCGGCCCGCAGGCACGAGGCACCGTTTGCCGGCGCTACGGAAACGTTTGCGGTGCGGCAGGCGGAGGCCGACGCCTTCTACGGCGCTGTGGCCCCCGCGCAGTTACCCGAGGACGCCCGACGGGTGCAGCGGCAGGCGTTCGCCGGGCTCCTGTGGAGCAAGCAGTTTTACCACTTCGACGTGGAGGCGTGGCTCGACGGCGACCCCGCCGGCCCGCCGCCGCCGCCCGTGCGCAAGTCGGGGCGCAACGCGGAGTGGCGGCATCTCAACAACGCCGACGTCATCTCCATGCCGGACACCTTGGAGTATCCCTGGTACGCGGCGTGGGACCTGGCGATCCACTGCATCCCGCTGGCGCTGGTGGACCCGGAGTTCGCCAAGCGGCAGCTCATCCTGCTCCTCCGCGAGTGGTACATGCACCCCAACGGCCAGCTCCCCGCCTACGAGTGGGCCTTCGGCGATGTGAACCCGCCGGTCCACGCCTGGGCGGCCTGGCGCGTGTACAAGATCGAGAAGCGGATCGCGGGCCGAACCGACCGCGCCTTCCTGGAGCGCGTCTTCCACAAGCTGCTGCTGAACTTTACCTGGTGGGTCAACCGCAAGGACCTGGAGGGCCACAACGTCTTCCAGGGCGGCTTCCTGGGGCTGGACAACATCGGCGTGTTCGACCGCAGCGCCCCGCTCC